>JACUUP010000067.1 GCA_014859225.1 Candidatus Aerophobota bacterium | reverse complement strand
ACCTGAGTAAAAATCATGTAAAATACTCGCTGAAGTCCTTATCTCCATGAAAGTCAGCTCTTCTCCCAGGTTGGATAGAAGACTTTTTGTTTCTTTCTCTAATCTTTCAAGATTTTTAATCTCTTCCTTTATTTCATCAATTAATTCTTTCTTATCCATAAATTAGTTTTCCCTTTTTTAGGGTTTTTTCCTTTAAACTTTCGAAAGCATCTTCAAAAGGGATTAAATTAACTTCTACTTTCCATTGAAGAGTATCGCTGATATCCACCAATGCCTTAATATATAGCTCAGGTGCTAACCCTTCAACCACCAGGTCAATATCGGATCTTTCGTGAACAATTCCATAAACAAGAGAACCTATGAGAAAAACCCTCTTTACCTTGTATTTTTCCTTCAATACCCTTGCACATTCATGAGCTAACTCAAGCAAGAGCTTTTTTCTATCCTCTTTATCCATCCCTACCACCTCATCTTTACTAACTTCATTATGTCGCCATAGGTTTTATCATTTTCAATTTCACTCACCATTTCAAGCGCCTTGAACACCTTCTCATTTTTCCACAAGTTTTTTTCACTCTCGGGAAGCTGTTTTTCAAAGGCGAAGAATTTGTCCTTTGTAAAGAGCACAAAAAGATAATGCACCCTATCAATTGCAGAGAGGTTCTCTTTGCGCCTGGATTCTAATATTTTTTCCCGCTCTGATGGGGTTAAAACAAGGAGCTGGCTTCCTTCTCTTTCCACGAGCCCTGAATCTACCACCTCTTTCACTCCAAGACTTCTCATCTTTAAGGCTTTGTTCAGGGACTCATAGGACATACTCGTTTTACCTGCAAGATAAAATAAATAAATTGCGGTCAGGATATCTGTTTCCGAGGCGACCTGGTTGAATCTGGTATGCATCAGTTGTGAATCCACAATCTCCCTGATGGACGATAATGCCTCATCAATGGAGACTTTTTTTTCGCCCCGGTAAACTTCTGGATAGTGTTTTGAGTAAACTTCAAGGCACTTGCCGATACTTACCACAAACACATCTTCTGAGGAAAGGTTCTTTTTATGCTTTTCCAGTCTTCCAAGTTCAGCCTCAACCTTGAAGTAAATCTCATCCTCCAGTGTAGACCAGTGTTTTTTCTCTGGTGCAACTTCTCTTTTGCGACAGACAACCACCATGTCGTAGCGCACATTGGCTTTCTGGAAGATGTGGGGACTCGAACTTTTTTCTGATTGCACCGGATAAATTGAGGCGATATAAAACCCCGCAGTTAAAACTGATTGCAAAACCGCTCCCCAGGCTTTTTCTTCCTGGTGGTGGAAGGTGAAGGTCATTATGCCGTCTTTTTTGAGTTTTTTACTCGCTTCCCTGAATACAGCCGTCAGTCCATCAATGAAGTCTTTTTCATCTTTTTCCTGAGCCTTATTGACAATTACCTCTGCTGTATTGGGCACGTGTTCACTCTGGTAGTATTCGTATTTGTTTTTGAGTGCCAGCCGAAGCCACGAGTAGTAGAACTCTGAAAGTTCAGAATACATAACATTACCGTAATAAGGGGGGTCTGTAATGATGGCATCAATAGAGCTATCGGGGATGGGAAGATAGGAAGAATCACCACAGGCAAGTTGAATATTTCCATTGCCGTTACATATATCGCCGATTTTTCCCTGAATTTTGATTTTTGATGGCTTTTCTAATGTTCGACCGGAGTTTATGTATTTTTCAAAAGGAAAATTGTTATAGTATTTACCGCGAATTATTTTTTCAATTTCATTTTTAAAAACTCCTCTTCCACCACCATTTGAACCCCAAACATTGTTTTCTACGGGATTATGCGGTGTTCTGAAAGCATGCATTGTGAATAATTTACCAAGATGGTTCCTTGTCTGAAGGTAATCACAACAAAGATTATTAAATTCTAAAGTGTCCGAAAAAGCAATTACAAAGAACTCATTTATATCCCTTATTTCTCTTTCTAATATAGTTTTTAACAATTTTCCCAAACTTAAAATCTGTCTCTCATTGAACATATCTTTCCAATATTTAAAACCATGGTTTAAAAGACTTTGAAAAGATTCTCCATTTGGAATCGATGTATCCGGTATAAATTCCCCTACCCATTCAGCCTCTACATTTTTGTACTCATCTTTTGCCTTCTCAAAGAGTGCTATATCAAACTCATCTGCCTGTTTGTAGTCTTTCTGGCTGCAGGAAGGGCAGTAATACTCAACTGCGTAGAGCCTTTCTGCTGGTTTTCCTCTTCTTTGGATTGTCTCAACAATTTTGCTTTTCTGTCCACATTCAGGGCATATGTAATACTGTCTGTCCACATTTCCATTTCTGTCAGGGTTGAATTTCTTTTCGCACCTCGGGCAGAGAGTATCTTTTTTGTAATCTTCCACCTCAAAGAGATTGCCGCAATCAGGACAGATGATGTGATAGCCTCTGCCATCTCTTTTCTGGGCAAGCATGTATCCTCTGAAAAGGGGAACTTTTGCATCACAATTCAGGCAGGAAACTTCCTTGATCCAGAAGTAATACATTGCATCGGCGAATATGTTCTTTCTTTGCGGTAGTTGCTTCTGGTTCGTCCTGTGTTCATAACTTTTGTCATCCTGGAAATTATACTCCTCATAAAGAGTATGCGGCTTTTGTACGTGCAGTTTGTTTGCGAGTTGTTTAATCATAGCCTCTGGATTTTTCCTTTCACTCTGAGAGAACTTTTTCAAGCAGTGAGGACATACGCTTCTATAATATTTCTTTATCTCATCTGCAACTTCATCCTCCAATGTGCCGAAAGCTTTTTTCAATGCATCAATATCTACCGGCTCAACCATCTTTTTCACCAGAAACCAGGCAACCGGGTTTAAATCCTGGGCAACGACTTTGCAACCAAGTCTCAATGCTTCAATAACGGTAGTGCCGCCTCCCATCATGGGGTCAAGCACTATCTTCCCACCAAGGTCTACATCCTTTAAGTAAAGAAGCCAGGGGTTTTCCAGCTCTTCAGTTGTCAGCGGACGCCATGAACCACTATCTTCAAGGACTTTCGCGTTTTCATCCAGGAGACTGTAAAGCACAATAGTTCTAAAGACACTTCCCAGTCTTCTTGCCCACCATTTATGGATAAAATAGATGGGACGGTATTTTTCCTTGGCATGAGCTTCCTTTTCGGCGATCTCATTTACCTGCTCAATGGGAAAATCAATCTCAATGGGCTTTTGCCTCATTTCTCCACCTCAATTAATGGAGTGAGACACTCCATAAGGCTTATACCTCCGTGAAGGTAAATGCTATATTTGCCCGGCACTGGCCAGACGTAGCGAGATTTCACAAGGTAGTAGCCTGAAAACTCGGTTATGTAGCCATCACCTACAAGCTCTGAGAGGTCAGTTGTATTCATAGTAGTGAAGCGAGAACTGGCGAAGGTTTCTCGTAACTTTTTCCTGCTTGCCTCAGGCAGGGAAAAAGAAAAGCCGGATTCAAAACGAATATAACCATGGTCAGATAAGATGATAATTTTCTTTGCATGAGCTTTTCTCACGAGCTCAAAGACAATTTGTTCTGAGGTCCTGTACATATTCTCAAGGTCGGAAATTACCGTGTGGCCTACCTGTATCTTATCCAGCATTACATCAGGAAAATGAGACCAGATGCACTTTTCTTTTCCTGAAATCATAATCTTTTTGGGGTTATTGATTTCTGCAAACTTACCTATCCTGGTTGTGAAAGATGCGGCAGGCAGGCTTGAGTTTGCTACATCGGATTTCATCTTTTCCCGGAAACTTTGAGTATCCGAGGGAATGGCGGAAAATGAACAACGCATTCTGGGTGTAAATCCTTCTTTTTTTAGAGCCTCGCAAATAAGAATGCCTTCCCGGATGCTCATCCCGTCCATCACTACAAAACAGGAATCATGAGAAGCGCTCTGAAAAGGTGAGGGTGTGTTCAGGCAAGCGCGGGGAAGCTCTTTTGAGAAAAATTCATCGTAGGCTTTGAGCAGAAAATCCTCAAATAAAAAAGCCTCTTCCTCGCCGTGGTAGTAGTAATCTTTCAAATCTTCGGTTACATGCTTATGCCAGATGTCACAAAGGTGTTGCCAGATATGGGGAATCGGATTAGCTTCCCTGAGAACTGATTTTATGAAAGTATTTTCAATCTTCATGTTCTCTCCAGAGCTCAACTTCTCCCTCAATTTCTCCTTCTTCTTGAGGAAGCTGTTTAATGAATTTCATAATTTCTTGCTTGGAAAGCTCACGCGCAAACTGGTATTTTATATCTATCCCGCTGAACAGGTCTTTACTCTGGGTTCGTGCTTCAATGTTGCTAAGTATGACACGAGGCGAATTTCCTCGCAAAGAAAGCTGCTTCTTTTCCCTTCTTTCAACTTCGGGGGGCTTTACTTCCTGGTCAGTTTTTTCCTCTGGTATTTCTTCTCCCTCACGAATTTTATCTCCCTCTTTCTCAATTGTTTCCTCCGGGGGCGCATACTTAGGGTCAAAGATAACAAAGCCAAATTCCAAACTCTTCGGTATCTCAGTTATGTACCATTTTCCCCGGTCACCCTGGATTACCAGTCTTTTATCTCTGTGAAGGTTGCGTATGGCACTGAAAATAGCTTCATCATCTAAAATGAACGGAAATTTCCTCAGTTTCTTGAAATCATTTATGAGAATCTCAAGCCTCACTCCTTGCGCTTCTTCTTTTATTTCCTGAAGTATGTAGTCAGCAACCAGGGAAGGGTCGCTTCCTGCTTTTTCTCGTATGGCACTTATATCACAGCTCACATTAATGAGCCGTGGAACAAGTAACTCCTTTTCCCTTGCCACCCATTTTACGATTCGTCCATAGGATGCCTTTATTTTATCTACTATTTGCCCTCTTTCCTCAGCAACTAATTTCTGGATTTTTCTTTCTTTATCCTCAACCTGTCCCAGTAAATTCTCCGCTGCCAGAATTCTTCTTGTTTTTTCTGTGATCTCGTATGATGAAAGAACTCCGTCAGTACTCGGCAGGATGATGATGTAGGTATTCTGCCAGCTTTTTCCCCGGTAAAATGTAGTTAGGTTATCTTTAAGAGAATCGTTTTCCCCCCATGATTCCAGGATAAGAATCATTTTAATCTTGCTATCATCGGGAATGCTTTCAAATCCGTAGATGAGGACCCTGTTCTCAAAAACATCCCTTTTGGTAATCTCGGCGATTTTGTTTTTGATAACCTCATTGGTGATGTTTTTCTTCTCCTTCTCCATTAGAGCAAAGATATTCAAGTCGTGCCTGAAAAGATACAGGTCTCCTTCTTTATGGAGATAGTGTGGTTTACCGTATATGTTCTCTAAATCCATCATAAGTGCGTTCAGTGCCTGTCCCTGGTTGGGGCTAAAAACCGAGAGCAGAACATCAGATTCAGTTGCACCTATGGTTTTGTCGTTAAGAGTGAATACCAGAATAGACTTTAATATGTCAGCCCCGTATGCAAGCTCGCTCACCCTTTTGAGGTCGTAGTTATATTTTTCTACCAGCCGAAGGTCTATGCCCCGAAAGGCATTTTCATCCAGGTGAGAGATGAGAAGGAGGTCTTTTTTGTCGTAGTTGTCCTTTATCATATCAGCCAGAACATTCATCATTCCCCGTATATCCTGTCTTTCAGTAGCAGCCTCATAAACCTGAGTCAAAGTCTCAAGAAGTAAGGGATGGAAGGGGTACGTCTCGGTCATCCTTTGTTTATAGTTATAAGGATTTTCAATGTGTATAGGCTCAGTATATTTTTCCATGTAGCCCTGCACAACCTCTTCTATTTTCTCTAAATCTTTTTTATCAGCGTCTTCAAAGAGACGATGCAAAACAATCTTTTCCCTGTCTTCGGTAACGCTTACATCAATCCTTACTGGTTTGGTGCGGTTAAAGACTTTTTTCAAACCTTCTTTTTCTTCCAGAAAAGTCAAAAAGACAAGAAGCTTTCTGTTCGGGTCATTGGCAACCTCAAAAAGATGCTCAAAAAAAGTTTCGTTTCGCTCTATGAGGTCTGCTTGTTTTTCAGCATCAAAGGATCCGTACCAGTTCTCAATTTCGTCAATAAAAATGGCACAGGTTTCATCCCCGACAATTTCCTCAATCTGGTCTATGGTAGGAAAGCGTTTGATTTTCGGAAGTATATCTTTTCTGCTGAGTTTGGAAAAGATTGGCTCCCAGAGAAAATCTACGTCGTATCTGCGGGTAGAAATAATGCAGGTTTTAGGAGAAGAGGGCAAGGCAATATCAATCTTCCAATTTCGTAACCAGTTTTTAGCAATCTTCGGTTCCTTCAGAAGGTGGTATAACGTTATAAGACCGTGGGTTTTTCCTGCTCCGTAGGGTCCTATCAGTAAAATGGCACCCTGATTGGATGCTCCGGTAAGTTTTTCATTGACCCTTTCTAGTACCCTTTTCAGTGCCGATGATACATAAGTTACGCTCAGTAAATCCTGGCTATTGCTCTCAAGACGCTTTTCCTTGCTGTCTACTTTGTGGGACTGGATTACTCCCTGGAATTTCCCCTCTAAAATTTCTCGCCTGGGCTTGATGATGTCTTTGATAAGAATCATTCTTTGCCTCCATACTTTAGATTATGCAGAGAAAAGCGCAGAAAGTCAAGGAAAATAGTAACAGATTTTTCTTTCTTAATTAATACCTTCTTTGTATCCTCCATGCTAAAGGGTTGGTTTTTGCTTTGCAATTCTCATCCATTACCTGCATTTTTTTCTCAAGCAAGACAATTTCCTCCTCAATTTACTTAACCATAACAAATCTTCTGACTTATACAATTTTTATGATGTATTAGCTCTGGCCTATAATTGGTAAGACTTTGAAGCTTTTGATTGATCTCATCTCACTCTTCTTTCCGTAATCGTCGTGTTGATCGCCACGCAAAATTGAAACGTCTTCGCTATTGAATTTTCACCCACCTCTGTATTTTTTCAGATAATCTTATTTTGTCAAAAAGCTTTGAATTTACGGAAATTATGGGACATAATATGGAAAGTCAGACGATTACAAGAGAATGATCTAGTTTGTGCAACCAGAGAAGCTATAAAATATCTTCCTTACTTTCAATAAAAAATTGAACTTTTATTATACTTTTTATCTAATAGTTATTACTTGACTATCTGTAAAGTTGTGTTATATTATCACTTGAGCCTTAATGAAAAACTATACTTTTTATAAAATAATTCTGAAAAAATATCGTAAACTTATTTCCATATCTCTTTCAATATAATTTATTTTGGGATAGAAGGTACTCTTGATGAATAATCCAGAACCAACTATATCATCCAAGAAATATCCGAACACCGATTTGGATGAATTTTATTTTCAATGGCATATTACTGAAAGATGTAATCTTCGTTGTATCCACTGTTATCAAGAAGGATATAATATCCAGTCTGAGTTTTCTCTTGCTCAACTTGAAAAAATTGCCGATCGGATTATCCTTGCTTTAAAAAAGTGGCATAAGAGAGGAAGAGTTGCCTTAACAGGCGGCGAACCCTTTCTGAAAAAAGAGCTGTTTCCCCTTATGGAGTATCTGGAACAAAACGAATATATTTGGAGAATTGGAATACTTACTAACGGAATCCTAATAGACGAAAAAATAGCGGACAAACTGAAGACTTTTCAAAAATTGTATTATATCCAGATTTCTTTGGATGGCGCATCAGAAGAAACCAATGATTCTATCAGAGGAAAGGGATCCTACAGAAAAGCCATAAACTCTTTCAGTCTGCTTCATAAGAAAGGAATAAATACACGACTGATGTTCACTGTGCATAAGAGAAATCTTCAGGAGGTACCTTCACTGATTGATCTTGCTATGAAAGAGAAAATAGATGCTCTTACTATTGAGAGGTTTGTACCAGGGGGAAGAGGTACTGAAATTAGAGATTGGTTTCTTACAAAAGAAGAGACTCATAAGTTATTTCAATATATTTCCCAGCGTTCCGATACAGAATATCAAAAAGGAACTCCTCTGAAGATATTGAAATATCGAACTCTATGGGCAAATATTGACCCTGAAAGAGCAAAGACTACTGATGTTCCTTTGGAAAT
>JACUUP010000066.1 GCA_014859225.1 Candidatus Aerophobota bacterium | reverse complement strand
AATACAATGAAACTAACAGTTCAAAATATCTATGATTTTTATGCACCATCTCAGTGCGAAAGGCGTCTATTTTATCGTTTTATTGGAGAAAAAGAAGCTTCTCCCGGACCATTTGAACAGGTGATATTCAGGCTGGGTCAAAGGCATGAGAAAAACCACATTGATTCTCTGGGGGAATATGTTAACGTCTCCAGGCTACCGTCCAATCAACGCCCAGAAAAGACAAAAGAGTTGATTCAGAGTAATGCACCCATAATCTATCAGGGGGTACTTGTAGCTGAGGAGATAATCAATGAATACAAGGTTCAAATTATAGGCGTTCCAGACATCCTGATTCATGAAGATATCTCCTATGTTATCAGAGATTGCAAACTCGCCCGGCATGCTGATGCAAAGAAGCACCCTGAGATTCTTATCCAGCTGCAGGTATACGGCTATTTGTATGAAAAAAATACTCAGAGTAAACCTGCCAGACTTGAAGCATTCTTAGGAGATGGCTCAATCGTTGAGTTTCCCTATGATGGTGGAGATTCAGCAATGGAAGTTCTGAAGGCATTGGTGGATATTGTTTCTTCACATGATATTCCCTATTCCCCGGTTGGTTGGTCAAAATGTCAGGGGTGTGGTTTTAGCAGAATATGCTGGGATGTTGCTGTTGAGCGAAATGATGTAGCGCTTGTGTACGGTGTGGACCAAAGCCTTGCCCGGGTTTTGAAGGATGAGGGTATTTTGACCATTGATGATCTGCTTACCAGCTACGATGAGGTTTCCCTTTGCCAATTGAAGAAACCGTGGGGGACACGAGTTAGAAAAGTTGGAAATAGTGCTCGAGGGATTCTTTTTCACGCCAGGGCGATGAAAGAAAAAATGAATGTCCTGGTAGACAAAGTTGATCTGCCAGATAATTCTAACCTTGTGATGTTCGACGTTGAAGGTCTTCCTCCCTACCTGGATGAACTGGAGAAAGTATACCTCTGGGGAATACAGGTCTATGGGGAAAAACCAGGACCTTTTATTCCCGCGCTATCAGCCATTAGCCCTGATGGGGATCAAAAAAGCTGGGAGGATTTCCTATCAAATTGCTGCACGATATTCAACGAATACGGAGATATTCCTTTTGTCCACTGGCACCACTACGAAAAAATAAAAGTGGAGTTGTACATGGAAAGATACGGTGATTCTAAGGGAGTAGCTCAGAGGGTTTTGGATAATCTTGTGGATTTACTTCCCTTGACCAAAAAAGCAATGGTTCTGGCAGAGCCAAGTTACAGTCTAAAAGTAGTGGAACGATGTACTGGTTTCAAACGCAGTCAGAATGAATACGGTGCGAAATGGTCCATGGCGAAGTACATTGAAGCAGTAGAGACTGAAGATGGCAACCTGAGGCAGGACATCATTGATCAGATACTCAAGTACAACGAAGAAGACCTTGCAGCTAGCTGGGCAGTCTTTCAGTGGTTAAAGAAACAGGTAGGTAAGTAGAAAAAGGGGACAGATTTATTTTCTCTCAAATGAGGGAATGTGAAGGGTTGGTTAGTGGCAACTTTCACTGGAATATCCATCAATTCGGTTTACAATATTATCCAAACTAATGAGAATCTTATCCCTCTGGTTAAACTTCCTTTGAGAAAACCATAAGTTATGAGTTCAGCAGATTCATCGGAGCACTTAATTATGAGAGAGTCTTGACACGACCAAATAGTGCACTTTTAATTTTTAATTGACAAATAAAAAAAGATTGTTGATAAAAAAGTAAAGCTAACATGGGCAACTTTAATTTTTATAACTATACTCCTGGCCTTCAAATTAACAGCGCTGGTGCCCCTTTACCAAAGCGTACCCTTTTCTACACAAAAGATGGTTTTTTGTATAGTTTTCTAATAAAAAAGAGGTAAATTTCCTGCCTTTTTTTGCTTGCCAGGGGCAAAATTTCAAGGTAAAATTAGGGAAAAGTTAAAAATGTATAGGAGGGTTCACTGCGGATCCAGCAGCAGGTTAAGTTTGACAGCGAATGAGCATATAGTTTTCAGGGGGAAAATTAGTGTCTACACCAAAAGGACAAGATATCGCATAGAGGTTATTACTTTTTTGGAAAATAGGGGAGAAGCAATAGGTTTTAGCATCTTTTCCACGGCAAAGAACATAAAAAGAGGCAGAAGTTTTAGCTTCGGGAGAAGGGTAAAGGTAGGTAAAGAGAAAACCAGAAAGGTGAGGATAGTTTTTAATGAGGCAGGATTTTTTAGCCCTAAGGATACCTGGAAATGCTGGAGCAAAATTAGAATAGAAAAGTAGGGCCAAAGAGAGAGACCTTCTTCAAATCAATCTGCCAACTAATTTGTAAATGGAGTAGCTAACGAACATAGAAAATGACAGAACTTACACTGATATTTAAAAATTTATACTGAAAGAGGTAACTCATGAAAGCGGTTCGTCTTATCAGAACAGGTGAACCTTTACAGATGCAGGAGGTACCGCTTCCCCGCATAGGCGAAAAAGAGGTGCTTGTCCGTATCAAGGCAGCTGGCATCTGTCACTCGGATGTTCATTACCGGGCCGGGACATCCCCGGTTGGTCCTTTGCCCCAGACCCTGGGACATGAAATTGCCGGCATTGTGGAAGAGGTAGGCTCGCAGGTCACATCTCCAAAGATAGGTGAGAGGGTATGCATTCACTATCAGCTAAGCTGTGGCAGCTGCTATTATTGCGCAAGCGGAAGTGAGCAATTCTGCAAACAGGGGATGATGCTCGGTAAGCACTGTGATGGCGGTTATGCCGAATACATCGCTGTGCCCGCTCGGAATAGCATCTTTTTACCTGAGGAGGTTCCTTTCGAGCAAGGGGCAGTTCTTATGTGTTCCTCTGCCACCTGCTTTCACGCCCTGCGCAAAGCAAGGCTGAAAGCTGGCGAAACTGTGGCTGTCTTTGGCACAGGTGGACTGGGTATATCAGCAATTCAACTTGCCAGGACTTTCGGTGCCCTTGAGGTTTACGGCGTGGACATCAACGAAGATAAGCTCAAACTGGCTGAAAAATACGGAGCCATTCCTGTGAACTCAAAAAAAGAGGACCCTGTAGCTAAGATTTACCGGTTGACCGACAGCAAAGGTGTAGATGTTGCTCTGGAGGTAATAGGGCTTCCCCAGACAATGAGACAAGCTGTCCAGTCACTGACAGTTTTTGGCCGGGCTGTCCTGGTGGGTATCACCGATAGACCCTTTGAGGTTGATTCCTATAAAGATATTCTGGGTAAAGAAGCTGAAGTGATTGGCTCCTCTGACCATCTATTGCAGGAGCTACCCTTACTGATTGAGTTTGCTCGCCGGGGAAAACTCGATCTATCAGGTGTGGTGACGGACAAAATTCCTTTAGAAGCCACTCTTATAAATGAGGTGATGGATGGAATGGAAAGATTTAGCGGTGAACTACGCACCGTGATCTGTCCCTGAGGGCTAATATTTGATTTTGTATAGCGTGTTTGACTTTTTGATTGGTTACAGGTAAAATACATAAGTTAAGTTTTTTCCCCGGGAAACAATGAGTGTTTGACTGCAATAAAACCACCTGAAAAATCTAACAAAGGCCCGTGCCAGGACAGAGGGGTCTTTTTTAAAATGGAGTTTTGATGGAAGCAATTTTAGTGTTAGAGGATGGCTGTGTATTTGAAGGTCAATCTTTTGGGGCAGAGGGCGAAAAAATAGGAAGAGTTGTTTTTCACACGGGAATGGTTGGCTATCAGGAACTTATGACTGACCCCGCCTGCAGAGGCTTGCTCCTTACCATGGCTTATCCTCTCATGGGAAATTACGGAATTAATAACCAGGGATACGAATCTCCCGTTGCCCAGGCAGAGGCTCTCATTGTAAAGGAATGCAGTCGTATCTATAGCAACTGGTTAGCCAGGGAAAGCTTACAGGATTTTATGAAAAAAAATAATGTGGTGGGGATAGAGGGAATTGATACTCGGGCGCTTGTAGTTCATCTTAGAGATAATGGCGAGATGAGCGGTATAGTTTCAACTAAAGATTTTAATGTAGAAAATCTTAAGGAAAAGATTAAGGCATCCTGGTGTGAGGAAAAAAACCTCATTCAGGAAGTAACTTCTTCTGAACCAGTTTTCTGGCAGGCTCCAGAGCACATATCCTGCAGGGTGGCTCTAGTAGACCTTGGTGCAGCAAATAGCTTATTTCACAATCTATACAAGGCTAACTGTCAGGTAATCAGACTTCCAGCCCGGGCATCTGCCGCAGATATTTTAGCGTTAAATCCTGATGGAATTATCTTTAGCGCAGGGCCAGAGGACCTGAAAAGCCTTCACAAAATAGTGGAAAAAGTAAAGAATCTTCTGGGGGAAAAACCACTCCTGGGTATATCCTCGGGTAATTTATTATTAGCATTGGCGCTCGGAGCAAAAATAAAGCAAATGAAGTGTGGTCATCGTGGAGTAAATCAACCGGTGCGCTCTCTAAAAACAGGTAGCGTGGCAATCACCCTTCAAAACCACTGTTTTGTGATTGATGAAACTTCCATCTGTCGGGATGATATAGAAGTGAGCGAGGTGAATATGAATGATGAGAGCATAGAGGTAATCCGAAGCAAAAATTATCCTGCACTTGGAGTTCAGTACATCCCGGGCGACTTTGATGCATTTTTAAAAGAGTGTAAATAGAATGCCAAAAAGAACTGATATTGAAAAGATACTTATCGTTGGCTCAGGTCCCATTGTAATTGGTCAGGCTTGCGAATTTGATTATTCAGGCTCTCAAGCCTGCAAGGCTCTGCGTGAAGAGGGGTATCACATTATATTGGTGAACTCCAACCCGGCCACGATTATGACCGACCCTGAGATGGCTGACCGTACATACATTGAGCCTTTAACTCCAGAATTTGTAGAGAAGATAATTGAGAAGGAAAGACCTGATGCCATTTTACCCACCTTAGGTGGACAAACTGGTTTAAACATAACATATTTTCTAAAGGAAAAGGGAGTCCTGGACAAATTTAATGTTGAAGCTATTGGTGCATCAACTGAAGCTATTGCTCGAGCCGAATCAAGGAAATTATTTAAGGATACCATGCAATCTATTGGTCTGGCTGTTCCCAAATCCGGTCTTGCCTACTCCACAGAAGAGGGATTTTTGCTTGCCGAGAAGATTGATTTTCCCCTTATTTTGCGTCCTGCATTTACTTTGGGGGGAACGGGGGGCTCAATTGTTTACAACAGGGAAGAGCTAAAGGTTTTTCTTAAAAGGGCACTTGACTTTAGTCCGGTACACCAGGTTCTGATTGAGGAATCGGTTATCGGGTGGAAAGAAATTGAGTTTGAAATAATGCGCGATTGCAAAGACAATATAATCATTGTCTGTTCCATGGAAAATATTGACCCAATGGGAGTTCACACGGGTGATAGCGCGGTGGTAGCACCGGCACAGACCCTGAGTACCACAGAATATAATAATCTGGTAGATTCATCTAAAAAAATTATTCGGGCAATCGGGATTACCGGGGGTGGTGCGAATATACAATATGCGGTAAACCCTGATAATGGTGATGTTAAAGTAATTGAGGTAAATCCGCGTGTTTCACGCAGTTCAGCTTTAGCATCCAAAGCCACTGGATTTCCTATCGCCCGAGTAGCGGCAAAGTTAGCCGTAGGGCTTTCCTTAGATGAGATTAGAAATGATATTACGGGAAAAACATATGCTTTCTTTGAACCCACGCTGGACTATTGTGTATTTAAAATTTGCCGTTTCGCCTTTGAAAAATTTCCCGGGGCTGACCCCATATTAGGCACATCCATGAAAGCTGTGGGGGAGGCTATGGCCATAGGCCGGACTTTTAAAGAAGCTTTGCAAAAAGGGATTCGCTCCACTGAAGCTGACAGGTATGGGTTTGGCGCTGATGGGAAAGATATATCCGAGGAAGAGCAGAGAAATATGGAAGAAATTCGTAAAAAACTTATTTATCCTAATGCTGAGCGATTTTTTTATATCCGTTATGCCTTGCAGCAGGGTATGGAAATAGATGACATCTATAAACTTACCAGGATTGACCGCTGGTTTATACACAATATGAAGGAAATTGTTGAGCTGGAAAATCTTTTACACACGCATAGCTTAGCTACTATTACACCCAAGCTTTTGCGTCAGGCTAAGGAGTATGGTTTTTCCGATATTCAGCTGGCATATATTTTGAGGTGCAAGGAGGAACAGGTGCGAGAAAAAAGAATGAGCGCAGGGATTGAAGCAGTGTATAAATTGGTAGATACCTGTGCAGGTGAGGTAAATCCTGATAAGCCGTATTTTTATTCCACCTACGAGACGATAGATGAGTCTCGTGCCCGTAGAAAAAAGAAAGTGATTGTTTTAGGGGGAGGACCAAATCGGATAGGGCAGGGAATTGAATTTGATTACTGCTGCTGTCATGCTGCTTTTGTATTGCGAGAGGAGGGATACGAGCCCATCATGATTAACTGCAATCCTGAAACTGTTTCAACAGATTATGATACCTCTGATAGATTGTATTTTGAACCACTCACAAGGGAGGATGTACTTAACATTATTGATAAAGAAAAGCCAGACGGTATCATTGTTCAGTTTGGTGGTCAAACACCCCTCAATCTGGCTATTCCATTAAAGGAAGCTGGTGTTAAAATTTTGGGCACTTCGCCTGAAAGTATTGACCGAACTGAGGATAGAAAACGTTTCAGAGTGCTACTTAAAAAACTTAATCTTTTGCAAGCTGAAGGTAGCACTGCAACCTCGGTCTTTGAAGCACGGAAAATTGCCAGAAAGATTGAATATCCAGTACTTGTTCGTCCTTCCTATGTGCTGGGTGGAAGAGCAATGGAGCTGGTATACGATGAGGGAGAGTTAAATGAATTTATGCAAAAAGCGGTTAAAGCATCACCCGAGCATCCGGTTCTCATAGATAAGTTTCTGGAGGATGCCATAGAAGTTGACGTGGACTGCGTTTCGGATGCAAATCAGGCAGTTATCTGTGGGATTATGGAACATATTGAAGAGGCAGGTATACACTCTGGTGATTCAGCTTGTGCCATTCCCCCCTATACCTTGAGCAAAGATATTCAGGAACTTATGAAACAAAATACTTATCTTCTGGCAAGAGAGTTAAAAGTTAAAGGACTTATGAATGTGCAGTATGCAGTTAAAAATGACAGAGTGTATGTGCTGGAGGTTAACCCACGTGCCTCTCGAACCATTCCCTATGTGAGCAAGGCTACAGGAGTTCCCTGGGCAAAGGTAGCTACGAAAGTTATGTTAGGAAAATCATTAAAGGAGCTTGGTATCCTGAAAGAAGTTGAAGTGAAACATTTTGCCATAAAAGAAGCTGTTTTCCCATTTAACCGCTTTCCCGGTGTGGATACAGTTTTAGGTCCAGAGATGAAATCAACAGGTGAGGTAATGGGAATAGATGAATCATTTGGAGTAGCATTTATGAAGTCCCAGATTGCCGCAGGACAAAATGTGCCACTTAAGGGAAATGTATTTGTCAGTGTAAAGGATAAAGATAAAAGAGCCATCATATTTATAGTCAAGAAGCTTGTAGACCTTGGATTTAGCATCGTAGCTACTTCTGGAACAGCGGAAGTGCTTAGAAAGTCAGGAATAGAGGTACAAAATGTTTTTAAGATAGGCGAAGGAAGACCAGATGTTATGGACCTCGTTAAAAATGGCGAAATTTCTCTTATTATTAATACCCCCAGTGGTAAAAAGAAAATGAAGCAGGATGAAGCTAAAATAAGAAGTGAAGCGGTATTTCAATACATTCCTGTGATAACTACTATCTCAGGTGCCCAAGCTACAGTTAATGGCATTGAAGCTGCCATAAAAAAAGGTTTTCAGGTAAAAGCACTTCAGGATTACTATGAAAAGGGGGACAGACCACTTTTTTTATGAAAGCTAAGATATGCAGTAAAATCTGGTTAGCTCTGCTAACAGTTTCTCTGAGTGTTGTTTTTTTTACCTGCAGTTTTTCCTCTGGCTTACCTTCTGATAGTTCAATAATCCCTGGCAGTTTCATCGTGCAAATTAAGCAGGACTTTTTGCCATCCGAAGTTGCAGGAAGG
>JACUUP010000247.1 GCA_014859225.1 Candidatus Aerophobota bacterium | reverse complement strand
TCTTGAGGAGATGAAAAAAGGAGGAGAGCTTATTCATCTTGCGCGTAAGTATAGAAAAGGGGACCTTAAAGGGAGCTTCCTTGCAATAGGAGCCACAGGAAAGCAAAGCGTAAATGAAAAAATTGCCACTGAGGCAAGAAGGCTCGGATGCCTTGTGAATATAGTTGATTCTCCTTCTCTTTGTGATTTTTTTGTCCCCTCTTTTCTGAGAAGAGGGGATTTAATCATCAGTGTATCTACAGGAGGAAAAAGTCCAGCTCTTGCAAAAAAAATAAAAAAAGAACTGGAGAAAATTTATACTGATGAATACGAAGAATTTCTGGATTGGATGGGAAAAGTGAGGGAGGAAGTTGGTAACAAAACTAAAGATGAAAATAAAAGAAAAAAGATTTTCCAGAGTATCGTGCTTTCTGGTGTTTTGGATTTGTTAAAGAGAGGGCAAAAAGAGAAGGCGCGGGAGCATTTTTTGAAACTTATCCAGGGAAAGTTAAATGCAGATAAAGGTTATAGGTCTAAACCATAAAACATCATCTGTTGAGATAAGGGAAAAACTGCATTTTTCCAAATCTTTTTTGCCTGAGGCTTTAAAAAAACTCAGGCAAAGTGCGAAGATAAAAGAAGCTGCAGTTCTGTCAACCTGCAATAGAGTGGAGATATACTTTACATCCTCTTGCCCCCGGGAGGATGCTGAAAGGGTGAAAAATTTTTTCTCCTCTTTTCACAATGTTGAGCGCAGTGTTTTTGAGTTTTCCCTGTACGAGTATTCTGAGCCTGAAAGTGTATCTCATCTTTTTAAAGTAGCATCAGGAATAGATTCCCTTGTAATTGGAGAAAGTCAGATTCTCTCCCAGGTAAAACAGGCTTACAAGATAGCCTCTGAAACAAAAACTTCTGCTAAGATATTAAATAGGCTCTTCCAGACCGCTTTTGAGGTAGCAAAACTTGTAAGGGCAAAGACTGGAATAAACCAGGGTGTTATTTCCATAGGCTCGGTAGCAGTTGAGCTTATGGAAAAGGCTCTTGGGAAAATATCCTCAAGAAAAGTTATGGTCCTGGGGGCAGGAGAGGTAAGCACTCTTGTGATAAAACATCTTATCTCAAAGGGAATAAGCTCAATAATTGTTTCTAACAGGTCCTTTGAAAGAGCAAGAAAACTGGCACAGGTATATGAAGGAGAGGTAATAAGGTTTGACCAGTATCTTGAGTATATTCCTCAAATAGACATTGTAATAAGTTCTACATCTGCACCTCACCTTTTGATAAAGAAGGGAGATATCCTTCTTGCAATGGAAAAAAGAAAGAGCAAAGCTCTTTTTCTAATAGACCTTGCCATTCCAAGAGATATTGAGCCTGACATAAAGGATATTCCCGGCGTATTTTTATACAACATCGACCACCTCAAGCAGA
>JACUUP010000065.1 GCA_014859225.1 Candidatus Aerophobota bacterium | reverse complement strand
ATATTTACGGGTGAGGATAAACGAATTTCCTCAGGGACGGTGATTAGTTCATTAACTGATTCTACACCTATCTCTGTTAGCATCTTTCTGCGGTCCTCTTTTGTATGTGGTATGTATGGTAGATTCATTTATCTTCCAATTGAATGCTCTATTTTTCCCTGACCCATTGTCCATACTCTTTATAATCTCCTAAGCCATTTAACTCTTCTGGGTTTTCTATTTTAACTTTAATCATCCAACCTTCACCATAAGGGTCCTTGTTTATTAAATCAATTTTCTGGGATAGCTCCTCGTGAACCGCTATCACCTCACCGGATACAGGGGAGTTTAAATCTGAAACAGCTTTAACTGACTCTACAATGCCAAAAGAGGAACCCTGAGTTAGTTTTTCTCCTTTTGAAGGAAGCTCTATATATACAAGGTCAGTAAGTTTTTCTACCGCAAAATCTGTAATTCCCACAGTTCCAACATCTCCCTCAATTCTTATCCACTCATGCGTCCTGGTGTATTTTAAGTTATCAGGGTACATATTTCATCTCCATATTCACCCCCACCTTCAATCCTCCCCCCTCAAGGGGGAGGAGAAAGAGGTCATTGTGGGAAACGGGGCAGGATAATAGCTTTCTGGGGAAGGGATGTTCTATCTCCTTCCTCCAAATCTCCCACAGGTTTTTCCTCAAATCTTCCCCGGGAAAGGGGAAATATGGCAATCTCCTCCCCTTCCTGGATTTTCTCGTCAACATAAGCAAGTCCAACCTGGGAATCGCCTGTTAAAGCGCAACTTGTAACTTTTCCCACATACCTTCCCCTTTTATCAACTACCACATCATCCTCTCTTACCATTCTGCCGTAGCTTGATTTTAACTTAAACCTTATAATTTTCTTTTCTCTTTTTTTCTCTTTTTTCAGCAGAGCTTCTCGTCCAACGAAAAAGGCTTTGTGGAATTTAACAAAGGCTCCATAACCTGCTTCAATGGGATTAATTTTGTATTTTCCCGCAAGCTCATGTCCATATAGGGGAAGTCCTGCTTCAATTCTCGTTGAATCTCTTGCTCCCAGACCACAGGGTTTCACTTTAAACTCCTTACCCTTTTTTAGAATCAGGTCCCAGATAAATGGGGCATCCTCCGGATGAAGGTAAAGCTCATAGCCTGTATCCTCTCCAGTATAACCTGTGCGGGAGATTATCATATCCTTTCCAGCTATTTTTCCCTCTATAAATTCGTTTTTCTGCAATCTTTGGATTTTATCTTTTATTTTTTCATCATCTACAAATTTTCTCAGAATTAAAATGGATAAAGGTCCCTGGAAAGCTATGTCTATTTTTTGCATCTTACCTGCTGATGTATCCTTTAAACTTTTAATCTCTACCCCATCTTTAACCTCTCTTACTGGATAATCTTTGTCTATAAGATAGCCTTTAGAGTTGACTGCTTCAAACCAGGCGAAAACTTTTCCCTGATTGGCAGCGTTGCATACAATCAGGTACCTGTCTTTTTCCTGGCAATAAACCATAATATCGTCTATCACATTTCCGTCAGGGTCAAGAAGGAAGCTATACTGACACTGACCCGCTCTTATCCATCTAATATAATTGGTGCAAACTGTATCCAGGAAATCAGCAGCATCTTCCCCTCTGACTTCCAGGAGCCCCATATGACTCACATCAAAAAGCCCTGCTGTCTGTCTTACTGCTCGGTGTTCTTCGCCAATACTTGTATAATAAAGGGGCATTTCCCACCCGGAAAACCGGGTAAATTTTGCTCCCAATTTTAAATGCTCATTATGTAAAAAAGATTTTTTAACCTTTTCCTCCTCCCGGTAGAAAAACTCCTCTTTCTTTGCCCCGGAAGAAACACCATTTTGAATAAATAGCTTCTGTCCAACAAAGTAAGGCTTGGATAAGTCAAAGCAGGAGGGGAATTTTTTATACAGATATAAGCCCTCAATTTGCTGTTTTTCCTCTTCAGCAGAAGGAAGGTTTTCATTTAAACGAGAGCATTCTTTATACTTAAAATCTTTTAGATTGACTTTTAAAGATTTTTTTAATCTCTGCAAAATTTCCTTTTTTCTCTCTGTCAAATTTTCCACTACTACAGGTCCCTGGATTTTGGCAAATATATCCTGAGGGTCAAAAATGATATATCCATCTGATAAAGCTTCCAGCCAGAACTTCACTTTTTGAGTTTGAGAAAGGGTGGTTGAAAGTAGGTAACAAGCCCTTCCCTTATCATCAGAGGGTAGATGAAGGATTGATACATCATCAATAAGTCTTCCTTCGGCATCCAGGAGAAAGGAGGAGATGGTATCACCCACTTTAAGGTCGGCAATATTGGCAGTTAATACCTCCTGCAGGAAAGCTTTTGCTCTTTCTCCAGTTATCTTTAAAAGCCCCATATTGCCCTCATGTAATTTCTCAACTGTGCCAGAGGCTTTGCCAGAAAAAGCAAGGTCAAATACTTTTTTCCCCTTCTGGACGCCACGTTCTTTTTTCTGGATTAACTCTTTCAGCTCATCTTTTACCTTTTCAACTACATCAAGCTTTATTTTTCCCCGGGGAAGGTCTCGAGTCATTCCCCTGTAGGTAAAGGGGTAAATATTAACCAGGACCTTATGAATAAGCTCTGCTATTTTTTCCATGTCCTTTTTCTCGAATCCTCGCTGGGTAACCCAGGGGGTTCCGAGCCTTATACCGCTTGCCTCAGCAGCACTTTCATCTTTGGGGATAGTGTTTTTATTAACTACTATATCGCAAATATCAAGGATACGAGCGGCTATCTCTCCTTTTAGAGGAAAGCCTGTCTTTGTTTCAATAGCATTTAAGTCAACCAGTAAAAGGTGGGTATCAGTTCCTCCATAGGCTATTTTAAGGCCTCTTTTTGCCAGCGATGAAGATAGAACTTTGGCATTTTCCACAATTTTTTCCTGAAGTTTTCTAAACTCCTCTGTTTTTGCAATCTTAAATGCAACCGCCATGGCTGCCATTTTATTTATGTGAGGTCCTCCCTGTTCTCCCGGAAAAACAGCATTATCTATTAAGTTAGCCTTTTCTTCATCCGTGGTTAAAATAACTGCCCCGCGGGGACCGCAAAGAGTTTTGTGGGTGGTGAAAGTTATAACATCAGCGAAGCCTACCGGATTTGGATATACTCCAGCCACAATCAATCCTGCAACATGGGCAATATCAGCAAAAAGGAGAGCTCCTGTGGCATCGGTAATTTCTCTAAATTTTTTCCAGTCAACGCTCCAGGGGTACGCACTGTAACCTGCAATTATAATTTTTGGCCTGTGGCGAAGAGCCAGCTCTTTTATAGCGTCGTAGTTGAGCTTTCCCCCTGCAGGCTCTGCCTCATAGGGGATAACCTGGTAGTATTTTCCCGAGCGGTTAAATTCACTACCGTGAGTAAGATGTCCCCCGTGGGATAAGGACATACCCATAATGGTATCGCCGGGTTTAAGAAAAGCTGCATAAACACAGTTGTTTGCTGCAGCTCCTGATAAGGGTTGAACATTGGCGAAAATCTTATCTGCACTTATCTTATCTGTGGCAAATAAGTTAGCCACTCTTCTTTGGGCAAGAGATTCAATAAAATCAGCAAATTCAACTCCCTTGTAAAATCGTCTATCAGAGTAGCGCCTGTAGTGAGAAAGCTGGTGGTCAAAATCAAGCAGAAGCTCCTCATTGTTTTCCTCGCTCATTCTTCGAGAGGGATACCCTTCGGCGTAGAGGTTACCAAAGGGAGATGATAGAGCCTCCTGGACAGGTCCAGGACAGATACTCTCTGATGGTATAAGGATAATTTTTTCTATCTGTCGCGCCTTTTCAAGTTGGATAATATGGTGCGTATCCTGGTCTACCTGAGAAAGCGGTGCTTTCAGGTAATATGAATAGTGTCTACTCTTTCTTGATATTTTTTTATGTAGAAGCTCTTTTTTTTCCTTCATTTGATTTAATTATTTTTCAACTGCCTTTTTAATCCTTTTAAGCCCCTCTGATATATTTTCCCTGGAAGTGGCGTAGGATAATCTTATATATTCCTCTTTTTCTCCCTGGCATTTTTTTCCAAAACACTCTCTACCAAGGACTGCCACGCCTGCCTGGTAAAGCAGGTATTCCTGAAGTTCTTTAGAATCCTCAAGATTAAGTTTCTGACAAACCTCGGTTACATTTGGATATATGTAAAAAGCTCCCCTGGGTTTGAGACATTTTATTCCTTTAATCTCGTTTAATCCTTCCCAGATGATATCTCGCCTTTCTTTAAATTCCTTTATCATAGCTACTGAAGCATCCTGTGGTCCTTCAAGGCCAACAGCTCCTGCATGCTGGATAAAGGTGTTTGTGCAGGAGTTCACATTGGTTTGAATTCTGGTGATGTCTTGCGCCAACTCTTTTCTCATCACCCCATATCCCAGTCTCCAGCCTGTCATGGCATAGGTTTTGGAAAAACCATCTATGAGAATTGTCCTATCCTTCATTCCTGGAAGAGAGGCTATACTCTTGAACTTCTCCTCATATATAATCTGAGAGTAGACCTCATCTGATACAATCCAGATATCCTTATCTTTTACTATTTCAGCAATTTTTTCAAGGTCATTTTGAGTGAGAGTGCCTCCTGTGGGATTGTGCGGTGAATTGATAATCATCATCCTTGTTTTATCTGTTATTTTTTTCTCCAGCTCATCAGCATCAAAGCTAAACTCCTTTTCTTCAAGCAGAGGCAGTGGGATGGGTTTTGCTCCCACAAAATTTATAAATGACTCATAAATTGGAAAACCTGGACTTGGGTATATGACCTCATCTTCTTTGTTAACACAGGCAAGAATGCTGTAGGCAATGATTGGTTTTGCTCCGGGAGTAACTACTACCTCTTCCGGGTCAACTTCTATAGCTCTTGTTTTAGAGATGTAGCGGGAAATAGCTTCCCTCAAGGGAAGAATACCAGCTGAGGGAGAATAGTGAGTATGCCCTTCTTCCAGTGCATCTACTGCAGCTTTCTTAATATTCTGCGGGGTGTCAAAATCAGGCTCTCCGATACAAAAACTTACAATATCCCTGCCTTTTCGTCTTAACTCATCTACCCTGACTAAAACTTCAAAAGCGGTCTCGGTGCCTAACCTTTTCATCCTTTTTGCTTTTTGCAATTTTCCCTCTCTTTTTAAAAATATATTAAAGATATTCAAGTGGTATCTATACCATATTTAAAAAAGATGTCAAGTCCACGTAGAACTTTCTTATTAAAGCTAAAGTTGAGCCTTTATTTTCTCTATGAAAGATTCTGCATGGGAGGCTAATATATTAGAGGCTAACTTTTTATCTCTTTTCTCAATAGCAAAAATTAGTCTCTGAAAATCTTCTTTAAAACTGTAGGCAAACGATTTATTCTTGGGCAAAATCCAGAGTCTCAGAACTCTATCTCTTAAACTCTGCAAAATTTGACAAAGTATCTGATTATGGGTAGCCATATTTACAAGGTCGTGAAATTGAGAATCTAACTTCATTAACTCTTTTTCGCTTAAGTTATTCTTGAATTCAGTGAGAAAGCTTTTCATTTTCTCTATTTCATCTTCAGTTGCTCTCTCAGCTACTAATCTACCGACCATTCTTAAAAGAGGTTTTCGCACCTCTATTACGTTGGCAAGCTCCTGGAATCCGACAGAGCTGACATAAACTCCACCGTAGGGGACTATTTCCACCAGTCCTTCTGCATTAAGACGAATCAAAAGCTCCCTTAGAGGGGTCCTTCCTATGTTAAACTCCTGCATCAGTTCTTTTTCTTTCAATATCTGGCCAGGTTTGTAATCACCCAGCACTATTTTCTCTCTTAAAATGGAGTAGATGTCAGTTTTATCCAAGTTGTTTCCTCCTCATGGTTTATTGGTAAAATCTCATTCTTGGCTTTGCAAGGATAAATGTAGTAACCAGCAACCACGCGGCTGCTTGCTATTTTAGTATGCATCTGGTATAATATTCATATATCTTATATATCTTTTATAGTCTCTTCATAACAATTGATAATACTATTTAACCTGACATTTGTCAAAGGACTATTTTGTTTATTAAGGATAAATAAAAAATGGGGAGGTCTTTTAATGCCAATCATGGATTCAAAAACGGGTAAGATAAGCAAAGATTACACAATTGAAGAGCTAATGGAAAAGGCAAGAGAAATGCGCTCTTACAATATGGTAGCCCTTACTGCAGCAGACTCCGGGCACACAGGCGGAACCTTATCTATCATGGATATCGCGGCAGCTCTTTATCTTAAAAAAATAAGGCATGACCCGCGAAATCCTGAATGGGAGGACAGGGACAGAGTCTTCTGGTCTACCGGCCATAAAGCTCCTGCCCTCTATGTTGCCTTAGGGGAGGTGGGTTATTTCCCCATTGAGGAAGTAGTAAAGCTAAGGAAACTCTGGTCAGGGTTTGAAGGTCATCCCAATAGGTTGAAACTTGCAGGCGTTGAGCTTTCCTCCGGTTCCCTGGGGCAGGGCCTGGGGGTTGCGGTGGGCTCTGCACTTAATGCAAAAATTGAGGGAAAAAACTACCGGGTATACTGTATAAATGGGGATGGAGAGCTAAACGAGGGCTCCATTTGGGAGGCTGCAATGTGCGCTTCCCACTACAAACTGGACAATCTTGTAGCTATCGTAGATAGAAATGGTCTTCAGATTGATGGTGCAACAGAGGAAGTTATGGCACTTGAGCCCCTTGCTCAAAAGTGGGAGGCGTTTGGGTGGAATGTTGTTGAGATTGATGGGCATAATATGAGAGAGATTCTTGCCGCTTTAGATGATGCCGAGAAAGTAAAGGGGAAACCAACGGTGATAATTGCAAAAACAGTAAAGGGGAAAGGGGTATCTTATGCTGAGAATGTAGTAGGCTACCATGGAATCTCTCCCAGGGATGGAAGAAAAGGGAAAGAGTCTTTAGAAAAAGCTCTGGAGGATATAGGAGGTTCTCAATCTATAAAGGAGAAGGTGGATTATCTTTTAAAAATTGCTGAGGATTATCAAAAGGAAGTGGAGAAGAAAATAAACTCTTTGATGCCTGAGTTTAGCAAAAACTACTGGTGGAACTTAGCCGGGAAAATGAAAGTTACAATGGATGCAACAAGGAACGGTTTTGGCAGAGCAATGGAAAAATTAGGTGAAGATGAAAGAGTTGTTGCCCTGGGAGCTGATATTACAGATTCTATAAGGATGAACAAATTTTATGAAAATCATCCTGAGAGGAAACAAAGGTTTTTTTCTGTAGGGATAGCCGAGGCAAACATGGCTTTAGTTGCCTCAGGTCTTGCTAAGGAGAAAAAGATTGCCTTCATCGGCTCCTATGGAGTTTTTGTTACCGGAAGAAACTGGGACCAGCTCAGGACAACTGTTTGTTACAATAATTTTAATGTAAAAATTGCCGATGCCCACGGTGGTATATCAGTAGGTCCTGATGGGGCAACCCATCAAGCGCTGGAGGAGATAAGCAACACTTACTATCTACCTAACATGCATATTGCTGTTCCCTGTGATTCGCTGGAGGTAGAAAAGGCGACAAAAAAAATTGCCTATATTCAAGCACCCTGTGTGGTAAGGTATGCAAGGGAGGCAACTCCCCTGGTTACAACGCCGGATACGCCTTATGAGTTTGGGATAGCAAATATAATAAGATACAGAGGTGAGGTGGATGATTTCCTTCAGGCTTTTGAAGTAAAGCTTTCCCGTGAATATGAGAATGAAGAAGAAGATTTAAGTATAGTTGCCTGCGGACCTGTAGTTGCAGAAGCAATGAGAGCAGCCTACATTTTAAAAGAAGAGTTCGGGATTGAAACAAGGGTTATAAATATGCATACAGTCAAGCCAATTGATAAGGGTGCTATTGTAAAGGCGGCAGGGGAGACAGGCATTATCCTAACAGCAGAGGAGCACCAGGTTGGTGGTTTTGGAAACATTGTGGCAGGAGTTGCAACCTGTGGCAAAAGATACCAGATACCTCTTGTTATGGATATGGTTGGAGTTGAGGATAAATTTGGGGAATCTGGAGCACCCTGGGAGCTCATGAAGGTGTTTGGCTTATGTGCAGAGCATATTGCGAAGAGGGCGAAAAGTTTGTATGATAAAAAAGGTTCAGGCTAAAGCCTGCGGCTACCCTGGATTCGCAAGGACAGGCGGGATGCAAG
>JACUUP010000246.1 GCA_014859225.1 Candidatus Aerophobota bacterium | reverse complement strand
CTTCAGGAAATATACGAGATAGAAAGAGCAGCTCATACTCTAACTGCTTTACTAGAGGTTCAATCTCAGAAAAAGAAAGAGTTTGAGGAAGAGATGAGAGTTAGAAAAGAAGGATTGGAAGAGGAGATTCAACGTACACGAGGAGAATGGGAGAATGAAAAAAGAATACATGATGCGGAGCTTAAGACTCAAAGGACTGAAGAGAAGAAAAGACTGGAACGAGAGCGGGAAGAGTATGCTTATACTTTGAAACGTGAGCAACAGTTGGCAAAAGATAAATTTGAAGATGATAAGGCAACATTAGACAAAGAACTTTTCCTTAAGAGGGAATCTGCAGAGAAGGAACTGGCAGAGCGGGAAAAAGCAGTCAGTCAAAAAGAACAAGAATGTAACGAGCTACGAAAGAAAGTAGATGTTTTCCCCAAGGAAATGGAATCAGCAGTAAATAAGGCAATAAAAGAAACCCGCGAGAAATTCCAGGCAGAGGCAGAAAATAAAGAAGCTTTGCTGAGGAAAACATTTGAAGGGGAACGAAATGTTCTCCAGGCAAAGATTAAGGTGTTAGAGGAAAAAACAAAAGAGCAAGGTGAACAAATCGCCGGATTACTCCAGCAACTGCAAGCTGCCTATCAAAACGTACAGGATGTCGCTGTCAAAGCGGTGGGAGGAGTGTCTATCTCCAAATCTCTGGCTGATTTACAGCAATTTATTGCTAGAGAGATCAAACAACAAACAGGAAAAGATTCATAGAATAACAGGGTCAGACCTTGAGCATCTACGAAGAAAAAATATTTTCAAGGTGGAACTCGGCGTAATGAATAGTTCCAATACCTTTTAAGAGAGGTGTTGCCACTATGGTATATGATGTCATTATCATAGGCTCAGGTCTGGGAGGTCTTTCATGTGGTGCCTACATAGCTAAAAAAGGCTTGAAGGTATTAGTTTTAGAGAAACATCGTAGACCAGGGGGCTATGCAACTTGTTTTAAAAGAGGAGACTTCCTCTTTGATGCATCTTTGCATATGGTGCCGGGTGTGCAACAAGGTCAACCCCACTATAAATGGTTAGAATGGTGTGATGTGGCAAACAGGATACAATTCCAGAGACTTAAATGGTTTGGTAGATTTGTTTTCCCCGAACACGATTTGCGCATTCCAGGTGGCAATCTGCGAG
Organism: Candidatus Aerophobota bacterium; assembly: GCA_014859225.1. GTDB lineage: Bacteria > Aerophobota > Aerophobia > Aerophobales > B3-G15 > Kmv34. Next base: position 254 of record JACUUP010000246.1, on the reverse strand, counting down.
AAGTCATCACAATCCTATCCGACAATTTTCCTCACGAAAGCAAGGGTATTGCAAATCTGTTTAGAGAAATGGCAAATGTGCATAATGACATTATCAAGTTCATATTCTCTCCCGTCCCTTTACTTTTTCAGCTACCCGTGTTTCCCTTCAGGTATAAATCCCTTTTTTTTGCCTTAAGAAAAACAGGCGCACAGATTCTTGATAAATATCTTAAGGATGAGAGACTTAAAGCTATTTTATTTGCAAATTGGTTT
>JACUUP010000245.1 GCA_014859225.1 Candidatus Aerophobota bacterium | reverse complement strand
ACCTCATTAGCTCTTCGCTCTAACCGTTGAAGCGCCTCTTTTGCATCTGCACCAGTGAGCATTACAGATTCAACCGCCTCCTTCATCAATTGTTCAAGTTTTAGAGCACCCATATGATGTATAACAGGGTGTGATTTGGCAAGCTCCTCAACGAATAGATCAGCATAAGGATATTTTTTAAAGACCTCGGATTCCAGTAGTGATTTTTTGGGCTGGATCAGAGCAGCCACATCCATATACTCTTCTGCATGGTTTGTCATGTAGCCGATAAAACGCCAGGCAGCCTTCTGGTTATGCTCTGGTTTACGGGCATTTACGTGAAAGAAATGGCTATAGTAGTTACATCCGTTGTCAGAAACGGCATCTGCAAACCTGGGAAACGCTACAAACATCCATTCCTTGCTTTCATAAAACGCAGGATTCTCTACCTTGAGCCGAGCAGTTTGGTAAAGACCGGTCAGAGTCATGGCGATCGATCCATCATCCCTATTCCAATTCCTGCGAGCGGCAATATAGGTGGGGGAACCAAAATTGCGACCAGTAGGTCCCCATTCAGCCATGTATTGCATGAGCCGGAGTCCTGCTTCTGAGTTAATAGCACTACGAGAACCGTCCTCGCTCAAAAAAGAACCACCCAACTGCCGAAGCATAGCCAGCCAAAATATAAGGTATTGTGGATAACGAAAGTCAAAGGCACGTCGTGTAAGAATCTCGCCTTCTCTTATCGTTATTTTCTCAGCCACCTCAAGCATTTCTTCCCAGGTCTTCGGGTAGTCTTTGTCTGGGTCTAAACCGGCCTCACGAAAATACTTTTTATTGACAAGAAGATTGTAGCTGCCAAGTTGCTCTGGTAACCCGTAGAGTTTCCCTGCGTGAGTGGCTACATCAAGGGTTCCTTCAAGATAATTATTGTATATCTCCTCTTGGCTTTTGTAACCAACAGCTTCTACGTCAATCGGTGCAAAATGCCCATGGATGATATAGGGATACGAGGCTCTCATTTCCAGGTTGGTTATATCCGGGCCATCCCCTGCAGCAAAAGCAACAAGGACCTTCTGCTCAATTTTTTCTCCAGATGGATAGACACTCCGTTTAATGGTAACATCCGGATATTCCTTCTGAAATTCCTGGACATATCTATCTTCAATCAGTGTTAGGGTGGGATCCTCGAATGTCCAGTAAAGTAAAGTGGTTTTCTGCGCTTCTCCCTTCTCTTCACCTGCAAACATAAAAACACCTAAAATCACCAACAGAAAAAGAACAGGAAAAACAAAAATTCGTTTCATCGTATAATCCTCCCTTAATATTCTGGATATTGTTCATTTTTCTGTAGAAAGTTCCCAAAATAGAAACTAATCTTTCACCACTTTCTGGAAACCTCCTTTATCTCAAGCTGGACTGACCTACCTATTTCTCACCGCCTTTCCGGCCTTAATCTCCAGCT
>JACUUP010000273.1 GCA_014859225.1 Candidatus Aerophobota bacterium | reverse complement strand
TCAACTGTTAGAAATCTTGCTCCTTGTAGCTAACAGGCGAGACGCCTGTTCTACGCCGTATTGATTATCTGCCTTGCTTTATTGTCCAGCTCTGGTAGGGCGGGCGTCTCGCCTGTCCTACCTTGCTCTATTTGTCCAGTTCTGGTAGGACGGGCGTCTCGCCTGTCCTGCTTTTGCTCTAACATTGTAGCAATTTTTCAAGAAGAAAAAATAAATCTGTCCCCTTTTTTACTTTAGGATTTTTCCTGTGAGAAGTTATCTACCTGAATAGAGGCACTGGTAATTACATCAAAACCACCGGATAATGTGGGTTTTTCCCTCAAAATTACCTGTTTAAAACTTCTGCTCACCAAAGAAACCATTTTAGAAGTCTCAGTGGGAATCCTGATAAAAGCAAAAATAAACAAAAAACCTGCAATCGCTATTCCTGCCACCAAGTATTTTTTAAACTTTCTCATAAGGATAAAGCCTCCTGATTTTAGTATGTTTTATATTGTAATTTACCTATCATTTCTGTCAACCATTACTTTCATCCTTTATTATTCCAACAGGATAAAAAACGAGCATATGCTCCTTAAGCCATTTTAATGAAGCAAGAGGTGACATTCTCCAGGCGGTGGGACAGGTAGATAAAACTTCAATAAGGGAAAATTTCTCCTTTTCAATTTGAAGTAAAAAGGCTTTTTTTATAGCCCTTTTTGCCTCTCTTATATGAGCGGGATTATCCACTGCCACTCTCTCCAGGTAAGACGCTCCCTCAAGTGAGGCAAGAAGCTCGGGTATCTTTACAGGATATCCTTCCTGCCTGGACCTTCTACCAAAAGGAGTGGTCAGGGTCTTCTGGCCAAGAAGAGTAGTGGGAGCCATCTGTCCTCCTGTCATTCCATAGGTAGCATTGTTGATAAATATGACAGTGAAAGCCTCACCTCTGGCAGCTGCATGCACTATCTCCGCCATTCCTATGGATGCAAGGTCTCCATCTCCCTGATAGGTAAAAACCACTCTGTCAGGAAGTGCCCTTTTTATTCCAGTTGCAACTGCCGGAGCTCTGCCATGAGCTACCTCCACCATGTCAAAATCAAAATAATTGTAGGCAACTACAGAACAACCTACCGGACATATGCCTATTAATCTTTCCCTTATCCCGAGCTCATCAACTACCTCGCAGATGAGGCGATGAACTATTCCGTGCCCACATCCTGGACAGTAGTGACTTGCAGTATCTTTCATAGACTCAGGCTTTGCACATATCTTTTGCACTATTCCCCCCACCCATTCAATGTTACATCTACAATATCCTCACTTATTTTGCGAGAAACCTCTTTTATAGCTTCCTGTTCGGTCTGGATTGAGGCTGTCTCAAAGATGGAGTATGTCGCACTCTCACCAAATCTTTGTTTCCAGACTACTATACCTTCTTTTACGGAAATAAACTGTGCATCAACCTCAATTGTAATTTTGTACTCACCCGTTGGACTGACTTGTCCCTGGCCTGGTTCCCGAATGTACTGGAGTATCTCACCCCTCAGTAAAAATTCAGCCTCTTCTTCTTTGACCATTTGCAGGTTTGTACGCAGCATAAATTGGCGAGCTACCTCTGCCATAAGGACCTCATCCAGGTCTTCTTTAAAGGTTTTGTTCACAAAAGGGGAAATAGCTATCCTTGCCTCAGAAGAGGGAGAAAGAGTTTGCATTTGATACTGACCAGCGGGTGTTATAAAAAGAAAAACGATAACCAGAAGAGCCAGCACTATCTCCATTTTGCACTCACCTCACTTGATTTTTGATTTACGATTGTTTTTCGCTTGTATCTTTGGTGATTATCTTCTGAAAAGCACTCAATATTTCAAGGGGAAGAGGAAAAAGAATTGTAGAGTTTTGTTCTGTAGCTATATCGGCGAGAGTCTGAAGATATCTGAGTTGAAGTGCCTGCGGATATTCACTAATAACCTGGGCAGCTTGAGCTAATTTTTGCGAAGCCTCATATTCTCCCTGAGCATTAATAACCTTGGCTCGTCTCTCTCTTTCCATTTCTGCTTGTTTTGCCATTGCTCGTTTCATACTATCGGGAATCTCAATTTCCTTCATCTCAACCGTGGATACCTTAATTCCCCAGGGGTCTGTCTGCTCATCTATAATTGTTTGTAGACGAGCATTTAATTTTTCTCTTTGCGATAAAAGATCATCAAGTTCTGCCTCTCCCACTACTGCCCTTAAAGTAGTTTGCGCTATTTGAAGCGTGGCAAAGCGAAAATTTTCCACATCTACAATCGCTTTGGTAGGGTCTATAACTCTGAAATAAACAACCGCATTGGCTTTAACTGGAACATTATCCTTGGTTATCACTTCCTGGGGTTGAACATCAAAGTTCACCGTTCTAAGCGATACCTTTACCATTCTATCCACTATGGGGATGAGAAAAAAAAGACCAGGTCCCTTGGCACCGATAAGCCTTCCCAGGCGAAAAACAACCCCTCTTTCGTACTCAGTGACCACCCTTATAGCCGCAAGCAAAATTATTACAACCACAATGACCAGAAATACTATAACTCCCATTTTTAACCCTCCTTTCTTTGGACAAAAATTTTCATTCTCTCAATTTTTATTACCTCAACCTCCTCACCTTTTTTAATAAGCTCATCAGGAGAAAGGTTAACTGCAGTCCAGAGCTCTCCGTGAACATAAACTTTCCCCCCTGGATTTAAATCAGTTTTTGCAACTCCCACTGCACCAATCAATCCCTCCATCCCGGTGGTCGGCTTTTTGAGCTGGGCTTTTATGGCATAAAAAATAATAAATATAAACAAAGACAGAGTAAAACCCACCCCAACAAATAAATACTTCCAGTCAATGCTGACATAAATTGCTGAGGGCTCAATTAACATGAGAGAACCAAGAGTCAAAGCTACAACTCCACCGATGGTTAAGGCGCCGTAAGAGGGGATTTGAGTCTCAAGAACAAAAAGCACCACGGCTAAAATTATTAACAAAAGAGCGGCTAAGCTAAAGGGAAGAAGCTGCAAAGAGAAAAAAGAGAGAATGAGACAGATTGCCCCCGCTATTCCTGGAAGAAAAATTCCTGGATTGAAAAACTCCAGGATAAGTCCCCACATTCCAATCATCAAAAGAATATAAGCTAAATTAGGGTCAGCCAAACGTTGAAGAAATCTATCTTTGAAACCCGGCTCAAAAAGACTAACTTGTACATTGGTAGTTTGTAAAGTTATCTCTTTTTCATCTAAAATTATTCTCCTGCCGTCAAGCTTTTCTAAAAGCTGATTTTTATCCTCGGCTACAAAATCAGCAATACCTAACGCTTCCGCTTCTTGTGCCGTGGCAGAGACGCTCTCTCTGACTGTCTTTTCTGCCCAATCCACATTGCGTTCCCTCTTCTGGGCAATTGACCTTATATAAGCTGCTGCATCATTAACGACCTTTTCTTTCATTTCTTCATCCATTCCCCCCATTAATGATACGGGATGCGCTGCTCCAATATTGGTTCCCGGAGCCATAGCCAGAATATGGGCAGAAAGGGCAATAAATACCCCGGCAGAAGCTGCTCTTGCGCCTCTGGGAGAAACATAAACCACTACAGGAAACTCAGCATTCATAATCAATTTAACAATTTCCCGCATGGAACTATCAAGCCCTCCTGGAGTATCAAGTTGAATTATCAAGCATTCTATATTTTTTTCCCTGGCATGAGCGAAAGATTTTTTTACATATTCCAGGGTTGCCGGCGAGATGGTTCCCTCAATCCTTATCCACTGAATGATGCGCTCATCTGCCTTAATCTCGGGTGGGAAAAGTAGCAAAAGTAAAAAACCGCTTAAAGTAAAAATTAAAAAAACTTTATTTTTTTTAGAACAATATTTTAACATGATTTAATATCTCTCTTGCCACCTCGTATTTACTCATAAGCGGAAGATGTGTAAGTTTGCCCTGTGCATCCATAATAGTAACTTTATTAGTATCAACACCAAATCCTGCCCCTTCTTCAGTCAAATCATTAGCTACAACAAGGTTCATATTTTTGCAGGAAAGTTTTTTTCTTGCCTCTTCCAGTAAGTTTTCTGTCTCAGCGCAAAAGCCAACCACAATTTTATCACCTTTTATTTTTGCTACCTCTTCAAGAATATCAGGATTTTTTACAAACTCAAGAGTGATTTTTTCTTTCCCCTCTTTTTTTATTTTTCCTTTATGAACAAAAAGCGGGCGAAAATCAGAAACCGCAGAGGCCATAATCAACCCATCAACCTGCCTGAAGTGCTCCCTGACCTTTTCCAGCATCTGGTTGGCGGTTTCAACCCTGTATAGTTTTATCCCCGGGGGAGGCTCAATCCAGGTTGGACCGGCAATTAAAATCACCCGTGCACCGCGCTCTTTTGCTTCCTTGGCTATGGCAAAACCCATCTTTCCTGAAGAATAATTGCTGATAAACCTTACCCTGTCAAGAGGCTCTCTGGTAGGTCCTGCGGTAATTAGGAAGGATTTTCCCTTGAGGTCATTTTTACATAAGAGAACATCCTCCAAAAAATCAACTATAGCACCTGGTTCGCTCATTCTCCCCCTTCCTTCATCCCCACAGGCAAGCTTTCCTTCCTCAGGACCGATAAATCTATAACCCAGGCTCTTCAACTTAGCTATATTTGCCTGAACCAGAGGATTTTGATACATCCACTCGTTCATGGCTGGAGCTATAACTACAGGTGCCCGGGTAGCTAAAACTGTTGTGGTAAGGATATCATCTGCTATGCCCGATGCTATCTTTCCAATAATATTGGCAGTAGCAGGAGCAATCACCAGTGCATCGGCAAGACGAGAGAGCGAGATATGTTTCAAACTTTCATCTTTATCTTCAAAAAGATTCAAGAGTACCTTTTCCTGGCAAATGCTTTGAAATGTTAGAGGATGAACAAAATGTCTTGCAGACTTTGTCATCACAGGAAAAACACGAGCCCCCCTATCTTTAAGCACTCTTATAATCTCGGCTGCCTTATAGGCAGCAATACTTCCTGTTATCCCCAGGACAATATTTTTTCCTTTAATGTTTGTCATAATTTTTAAACAAAGGGATTATCTTTTTTTTCTTTCTCCACAAAAGTTTCTGGACCATGCCCGGGAAAAACTTTTGTATTATCGGGCAGAGAAAAAATTTTTTCCCTTATGGAGCGCTGAAGAGTTTCAAAATCTCCCCCGGGTAGATCTACTCTTCCTACACCTCCGGCAAATAAAGTATCCCCCGTAAAAACAAAGTTATTTATTTTTAAAGAGATGCTTCCTGGAGTATGTCCGGGTGTATGTATAACCTGCAGTTCAATTTGCCCGGCCGTTAATTTTTCTCCATCCTGGAGAAGTCTTTCTGGGGCAGGGAAAGTGCAAAAGCTCTCCATAAATAAAGAGAGGTTTAAGTTGGGGTCACTTAAAAAAGAGACATCCAGGGGATGAAGTAAAAACTTTGCACCGGTAGCCTCCTTAACTTCCTTTACATTAGCTATGTGGTCTATATGAGCATGCGTTGCAATTACATAAAGAATTTGCAATTTGTTTTCCTCCACAAAATCTAAAATTATATTAACATCTCCCCCGGGGTCTACGATTAACCCTTTTCCTTCCTTCTTCTCTGCTATTATGTAGCAATTTGCCTGCAGGTTTCCCACTATAATTTTTTGTACAATCATCTTTAGTATTTTATTATAGTAAAAACATCGTATTCAGATAGTTTCTCTTTTCCTTTCAGTTCAGTCAGCTCTACGAGAAAACAAACACCTGTTACTTCTCCTCCCAATTTTTCCACTAATTTACAGGTCGCTTGGGCAGTTCCTCCTGTAGCTATTAAATCATCAAAAATGAGCACCTTATCTTTCTTTTTTATGGCGTCCTTGTGTATCTGAATTTCATCCTCTCCGTATTCTAAACTGTATGTTGCTTTTTCCGAACTGTAGGGAAGTTTACCTGATTTTCTAACTGGAATAAAGCCCGCCCCAAGCTCATACGCAATGGCAGCCCCCAGGATAAAACCTCTTGCCTCAGGGCTAACAACAAAGCTAATATTTTTGTCCCGGTAATGCCTGGCGATAAAACTTACCGCTTCTCTGAAGGAATCCGCATCCTGCAAAAGAGGGGTAATATCCCTGAAAATGATACCCTTTTTAGGAAAATCCTTAATATCTCTAATCTTTGTAGCCAGTCTCTTTCCAACATACCATGCATCATCTTGCCCGGAAATCATTTAGACCTCCTTTATATCCTTTATGTCAAGCTGAATAGTTTGTTTTTGGCGCCATATATTTAATCTTGGAAAATAAAGTATATCCACTGGTTTTTGAGAAAAAATACTTTTTTCCTCTTCCTCATTAAAAAAATTAAAACTTAGCGCCTCAAACTCTTTTTCGCCGGTAGAATCTGTAATTATAAACTTTTTTCCCTTATTAATATTTTGCCAGCTTGCAACCTTTACCTCTCTTGCCAGAAAAACGGGTTTGGGGTTTCCCGGACCAAAAGGCGAGAGAATCTTAAGCTCCTCCACCAGCTCTTTGTTAAGAGAGCTAAGATTAAGTTCAGCATCAAAAAACTTGCAGGGCACAAAATCCTCCGGACAGAGCAAATCCTCGGCAATGGAATTTAACTTTTCCTCTAATTTTTCAAGGTTAGCTAAGGGTAAAGTTAAACCAGCAGCCATTTTGTGTCCCCCAAAGCTTGTAATCAGATAAGAACATTTTTCCAGTGCCTCAAAAACAGAAAACCTGGATATGCTCCGTGCCGAGCCCCGCGCAATATCTTCATCAATAGAAAAGGCTAAAGCAGGTCGATTATATTTTTCTCTAAGGTAAGAGGCAACAAGTCCGACAACTCCTGGATGCCAGTCTTTATTATAGACTATCAGAACATATTTTAGCTTTTTAGAAATAATCTTTTCTGCTTCCTGGCACATTTTTTTTTCCAGACTTTGTCTGCGAGAATTTTCTCTATTTAACTTGTGAGCAAGCAAAAGGGCCTCTTTCATAGAATCAGTTGAAAGAAGTTTCACCGCAGTTTTAGCCAGGGAAAGACGACCACAGGCATTCAGTCGGGGAGAAAGAATGTAGCCTATTTCCTTTTCCTCTATGGCGCGTCCTGAAAGACCAGCCACCTTGATAAGCGCTCTTAAACCCGAAGAAGTTGTGCTGGAGGGTAAGTTATCCATACCCAACTTAACAAAAGTTCTATTTTCTCCAGTGAGAGGGACAACATCAGCCAGCGTTCCTATAGCTACAAGGTCAAGATAGCTTTTAAGTTTTTCCCGGGGGAAATTAGTTCTCTGGGCAATAGCCTGACACAACTTAAATGCTACCCCTACTCCGGAAAGCTCTTTAAATGGATAAGTGCATCCTGAATTGTGGGGATTTATAAGGATGAAATCTGCAGGAGGAGGTTCTTCCACCTGATGATGGTCAGTTACCACAACTTCCATACCCAGGGAACGGGCAAGTTTTATCTCATCCACAGAGGATGTGCCACAATCACAGGTTATTATGAGCTTAATATTTTTTGTAAAGGCTTTCCTGATACCATCTTTGTTAAGACCGTAGCCTTCACTCTCTCGGTGAGGAATGTAGTAATAAGCGGGGGATTTTAAATCATGCATAAATTTTAATAAAAGAGTTGTTGCAGTCACTCCATCTACATCAAAATCACCCCAGATGAGCACCTTTTCTTTGCGCAAGATAGATAGAAGAATGCGACCTACAGCCTCTTCCATTCCTTTCATACAAAAGGGCTCATGTAAATTATCAAAAGAAGGGGAAAAGTAACTAGAGAAGCACTCCTCTTCTACCTCCCGGTTTAAAAGAAGCTTAATTAAAAGAGGGGAAAGTTTCCACTTTAAAGAAAGAGCGTGGCACCTCTCCTCATTCCATTTTTTCCTCAACACCCATCTTGATTTATCAATTTCCATTTTGTTAATTTTAATTTATTTCACCCTTTTAGTCAATTAACCACGTTAACCTAATTAACCTCAAATTTACCCCAGCCACCTGATTTAATTATCTTCATATCCTCACTTATTATCATTCCTTCCACATCGGGTAAGGATTCTATAAGCTCCATGCCTTTTTCAGGACCTAAAACAAAAACACCCGTGGCAAGAGCATCGGCATCGGTAACATTAGAACAAACTATAGTTACTGACATAGGATTGTCCTGCACCGTCCATCCTGTAGCAGGATTTATTATATGACCAAATCTTTTGCCCCAAATCATGTAGTATCTACGGTAATCACCCGAGGTAGCAACAGCCATGTCTTTAACCTCAATTACCTCTATAATCTCTCCCATTTTCCGCGGGTTCTGAA
>JACUUP010000064.1 GCA_014859225.1 Candidatus Aerophobota bacterium | reverse complement strand
CAAGCTGGACTGACCTACCTATTTCTCACCGCCTTTCCGGCCTTAATCTCCAGCTTTTTATCTGAACCTATTTTCCCTACACGATTCTCTCACTATCAATTTTGTATCCCAGAATCTATGTTTCTTTTTTAGCAAAGCTTGTTCCTTCCATTTCCTTATTGTTTTAAATGCGTTCAAAGCAATAATTCTTGTCGGTTGAGCAATAGTAGTTAGAGGAGGATTGCAAATAGAGGAAAAGGATATATTATCAAAGCCAATTACCGAGTAATCAGAGGGGACATTCTTGCCTTTTTCGTGGATAGCTCGCATAACTCCCAGAGCTACCAGATCATTCAAGCAAAAAATAGCCGTGAACTCATCACCGGATTTGCTCAGGAGGTCTTTCATTATTTTATAGCCATTCTTGTAAGTGAGTTTTCCTTTTCTAATAATTAACTTTTTATCAATCTCTAAACCATTTTTTCCTAAGGTGTCAGTATAGCCTTTTAACCTATCTATATTCGATAGAACATTCATTGAGCCCGCAACACAAAGGATTTTTTTATGTCCAAGATCTATCAAGTATTGGGTGGCCTGACATCCCCCCATATAATTGTTGGAAAACAAAGTAGGAACAACAGTACCAGGTACGTCTCTATCTATCAGAACTATGGGAATTCCTCTTTTTATCAGGCCGTCGAGTCTCGCCTTGTGTAAGCCTACGGTTGTCAAAATTATGCCATCTACCTTTTGTCTTTCTAAAAGATCTATATAAACAAGTTCTCTACTAATACTATTTTTAGAACTGCAAACCAACATCCCATACCTCTCTTTGTAACAAATTTCCTCTAATGCATAAGCTAATTCCTGATAATATGGGTTTAAGGTATCGGGCATGACCAGCCCGATTGTCTTTGTTCCTATCATTCCTCTAAGACTTTGAGCTCTTACATCCGGCCTATAATCAAGTTCCTTAATTGCTCTTGTCACCCTCTCCCTAGTTGCGTCTCGCATATAAGTATTATTTCGGGGAGTTAATATTCTAGAAACGGTGCTGGTAGATACTCCTGCTCTCTTAGCCACATCTTTGATAGTTACTATTTCTCTCATTTTCTATGGTTAGACTTTATTGAATACGGTTTAAGATATCGTTATATGATAACGTTACCTTATTTTCTTCTATTTTTTAGCTTTGTCAAGTCCGGAAAGAACAAATTAGTTGACAAATATAAACTTAAGCTATTATTGTTTTGTCACCTGGGTAAGTTATTTATGTTGTTCTAATAAAATTAATGTCAAATAAATATTGCAATCACACTGTAATCAACGAAAAAATTTCTCTGGCTACATGAATTCTGAAAAGATGATGATACGATATATCAATCTGGAATAAAGTTGAAAATAAAAAAGAAAAGAATATAATTTTAAAAAAACAAATGAGGTATGCTATGGAAAAAGCTATAAAGAGGGCTCAGATTCTCAGTGAAGCACTTCCTTACATGCGTGAATTTTCCGGTAAAACTGTTGTAATAAAACTGGGGGGTAAAGCCTCTGGTGAGAAAGGTATACAACGGGATATTGCCGAAGACATTGTTTTGATGCACTATGTTGGGATAAAACCTGTCGTTATTCATGGAGGCGGTGAAGCCATATCCCGCCTTATGCAAAGATTAGGTATAAAACCCGAATTCGTGGAGGGAAACAGAGTCACCAATGAGGCGACTATGGAAATCGTGGAGATGGTGCTTGTTGGAAAAATAAATAAGGAAATTGTTGCCCTTCTCAACCTCTGTGGTGGAAAAGCTGTGGGAATAGAGGGAAAAGATGGTGAATTAATTTTTGCTCGAAAAACCTCAAAGGAAAAATTAGGATTGGTAGGGGAAGTGGAAAATATAAATCCCCGGCTTTTAGAGGTTCTGGAAAAGGAAGGATTTATCCCGGTAATTGCTCCTGTAGGGATGGGCAAAGAGGGCGAAAGTTTAAACATAAATGCGGACATGGTGGCTGCTGAAGTTGCCGGTGCACTAAAGGCTGAAAAACTCATATTTTTAACTGATGTTGAGGGAATACTTGAGGACCCTTGCAATCCGGAAACTCTGATACCCACTATAACCCTGCAACAGATAGAGAAAATGCTACAGGAGGGAAACATCCAGAAGGGTATGATGCCAAAAGTTGAATCCTGCCAGAGGGCCCTTAAAAAAGGAGTAAAAAAGGTTCACATTATAAGTGGGAAAATCCCTCATTCCCTTCTTCTTGAAATATTTACGGACAGCGGAATCGGAACCCAGATACTCCCATAGATGTATTCACAATACGTTTAAATAACCTTTTTCAGGATGCGGGAAAGTTCCTCATCTACTAAATCTTTAGGATTTTTGCTCATACTGCCACCTTTTGACTCTCTCACTAAAACGGGAATATCCTCTTTTTTTATCTGCCATTTTTTAAAATCAAGCGGCAGGTTTATTGTGCGCAGAAATTCTGTAAACAGGTGTGGTAGGTCATCGGCTTTTTCTGCTCCCAATTTTTCAGCTATTATATCCATTTTCTCCCGGCAAACACACATATTAGCCTCTAAAACATAGGGTAGCAAAACTCCACAGGCAAGCCCATGGGGTATATTATAGTGCGCCCCCAGAGGGTGAGAGAGCCCATGTGCTGCACCAAGCCCGGCATTAGAAAAAGCCATAGCTTGAAGAAGACTCCCCAGAGCTACTTTTTCTCTTATCTCTATATCCTCCCCATTTTGGACAGCAAAAGGCAGGTTATTGTAAAGAATTTCTATTGCTCTCAGTGTTAGAGTATCAGTTACAGGATTGGACGCCCTGGAGATAAAACATTCAACAGCCTGAGTAAATGCATCCATTCCAGAATAAGCGGTGAGGAAAGGTGAACAAAATAAAGTTAGCTCAGGGTCAACAATAGCCACTTTTGCCACCATGAAGGGACTTCGCAGGCTCTTTTTTATTTTCTTCTCGGAGTCAGTGAGAACAGCGTTGTTTGTAATTTCAGCACCTGTTCCTGCGGTTGTCGGGACTGCTATGAAGGGAATACCGGGACCCTCTATAGGAACCTCACCATAGTAATAGCGCTTCACATCTTCCTCCTTCGGAGCAACAATAGCTATAGCTTTAGCAGCATCTATCACACTTCCTCCCCCCAGTCCTATTACCACAGAAATTTTCTTTCTCCTGACTACCTCAACACCTCTTCTCACAGTATGCAAAGATGGGTCATGCTCTACCTCATCAAATAAATGAACACCTATCTTTTCATGAGAAAGTAGCTTGCAGACTTTATCAAGCACACCTGCCCTGCGCATGGCAGTGCGTCCCGTTACAAGCAGGACCTCTTTCCCAAAGTTGGAAACCTCATCTGCAAGTTCACTCAGAGCACCTTTTCCAAATATTATATGCGAGGGGTATCTTAATGAAATCATATGCTTTATCCTCCGCAAATTTTATGAGGGATATATCCTGAGCTAAGAGCCTCTTTCCTGGTTCTAAATACTATCCTGTATTTATCTTTTATTCTTTTTGCCTGCCAGCAACCAGGCTCATGAAACAAGTTTGACCGTTTACTTGCTATATAGTAAGAACAAATTTCTTTTTCTCTTGCCAGAATGCTATCCTCTTCCTCTATTAGTTCATAATCAAGGGGAACCAGAAGTTTCTTTCTTACTTTCCTGGCTAAAGCATCAAGAGAAACAAATAAATAAGGCAAAAACTTTCTGGAAGAACCAATTCTTAACCATCCCGAATGATGGGCGCCAACTATTAAAGCCCCAATCCTGCCTTTTTCATCTCTGGCAAGCTGACTCCAGGGGAGAAGAAAACCATGTTTACTATTTCTTAAATCAAGAACTGTTTTTACCCTGAAACGCTTTTTCTGACCCCACCTGTCTTTAAGCCATAGAGTCTTAAGTGGAACATATCTTCCTCCCACCTGAATGCAAGATATCCCCGATGCTTTCCATTCCATATTTTTTGTATGATTTAATCTACAGATATATCTCGTGTAATGTTATTTAATTATAGAAAAATAAGGGTGGATGTCAAAAACCAGGTTGACAGGGAAACAAACTGTGATAGTATAAATTGAAGAAGCAAAAATGAACTTACTTAAGTGCAGTAACCTGAGCCTACTTTTACTCCTTTTCTTTTTTATATCCCTTTTTACCCCCCATACGAGTTTTTCTGCCACTTCCCGGAAGCTACCGACAGTAGAAGAGGTGATTATCCTCTCGGGCAGGGAAGGCTTCATTCCCACAAATACCAGCAAGATAGTTGAATTTGATGAGAAAATTAACTTATATGCCCTCTTAAAATCTAAAGATACTTATTATCTTGGCTATGAGGACAGTCTTTTTCCTGATGAGGTTAAAATAAACGATAAAACCTATTCCCTCAAAGAAGGCTCGCTTGATAGATGGAAAGAAAATCTATGGGGAAAGTTAAACATAACCTGGTACAAAGTAATGCCCAGGATGGCTCCTTTAAGTCCAAGAGGTGCTTATGAGCAATACTCAAATGTTTTCAGTGAAGAAGAAGGAGAATACGGTGCATGGAGAGGCTGGCAAATTATTGAATACGAGCAAATGTCCCTAAAAGATAAAGGGTGGAGCATGAGAGCAGAAAAAGAGGCAGGAACAGTTAGGTTCCGAGCCGAGCTAACATTAAACGGGAAACTTATCTCCTCTCGGGGAAAACCCGACTCTACCCATCCAAGTGGCCTATCACCTGAAGATTATGATAGAGGTATAAAGGATACTGTCCACAGGATATCTCGTCTTTCCAATCACCCGAATAAACTCATACGGTATATTGAAGCCTTAAATAAGGTTCCCTGGCTCTGGGGTGCAGAATACAAAGATGCAGTGCGAAAAACTCCCTCCTCTCACCAGTCAGACTTTCATAATCCCGTGGGTATTGAATGCTCCAGCATCTTAATCTCAGCTCTTAGAGCCATGGGAAATGAAGAGCTTGAGTACACAACGGCTGAGAATCTGGCTCGGGGAAAGTACACTATTCGCTTAAGCGATGCAACTTTAACTTTAACCAAACGCAGCTTTTTTAAAGACTTTATCCCAAGAGGTATTAGCTGGAGCAAGCAGGGCAGATTCTACATACATGCTGCACAAAAAATTGAGGTACGGGATGGGAACCTTAACCTTGTGAAAGAGTTTAAAAACGATTTATTTCAGTTCATAGATATGGCTATTTCTGAGGAGGAAAAAATATACGCCATAGTGGAAAAAGACTTCCAGTCAAAAATAGTGGTGTTAGAAAATAGCTCTTTAATAGAGCTTTTTACCCCGGAGGTGGAGAAAACTATTTACATGGAAGATGAAGTGTATCTTTTTAAAATGAAAATAAATCCAGGCGGTATATATGTGAAAGATTTTGAAACAGGCAATGTCAAAGAAAAGAAAATCTATCTTCTTGAGTCGGATACAATTTATCTCTTTAGCATAGAAGGAGAAAAGCTCAAGGCAATTTCTCTTGAGGGAGCTTATAGCGATTGGACTCCTGCAGGTTATTTATCTGTAGAAGGGGAGCTTTTTTACATCCCCACTCATGATAGAAAAATTCTTACATTCAATGAAAAAGGTGAGATAGTCAATACAATAAACCTGGAAGAAGAAATCCTGAATATAGATGTAAGAGAGGGCAAAATAGCCGTTTTGCACCCTTTCCCAATGAGAGTAGAACTTTACAACCTGGATGGTTCTTTTTTCCGGGATTTTACCGACAGGTTCTTAAATGAAAAAGGAGAGGAGGTTGTAATACATATAGGCTCTTCTCTTAAAGAGCTTCAATTCGGGGATTTAATGATAACTACACATCCCACCTCCCATCTTTTACTCTTTTATGAGGACAATGCAAATAACCTCTTAGATAGCAAAGACAAAGTTATCTGTGCCGGGCATCAGGGAATTGAGATTAGAAAAGTTAGCTATTTTGAGGGAAGAAAATTTTTGCTCAGAAGATTAAACCCGGATATGTTTTAGGGTCACCGCACAAGAAGGTTTTTATCCACCATATTAATGGATTTTTCATTAGCTTTTCCCATAAAAGGTTTGGCATACTCAAGAAAAGATGGATGTGGACATAAATTTTCGTAATCAAAAAGCCCTTCCACCTCAACTTTTCGAACTTTAACCGCTTCCTCTAATGGAGCAGAACCGATGGTCAGTTTTTCATTTTCTTTTTTTATGGCAGCTACCTTCCCCACATCCTCACTATCCAGCATCTCCACACACTTCATTCCTAACTTATATCCAAACTCCATGTCAATCCAAACAGGAGAGCCATTTCTAAGCTCGTAAGTAAGTACTATGGGGGCAGTCCCGATAGGCGAGCCAAACATCTGCCTGGTTCTTTCCTTAATTGCGGAAGTTAAGTAACTTGCCAGAAGGTTTGGGTCAAGCTTAACATGCCCATATTCGTCCAGTTCTTTTTCCTGTTCCCGCACATGAGATTCCAGTCCACTTATACGAGCACCTTCTGCCACAACCATAACAGCAAAACCTCCACCAAAAGATTTTTTTCTTTCATTAAATAAAGACTCTATTTTTTCGCAGATTTTATCCAGGGTGCAGGACTTCTCAGCAGGCACTACAAGGTCAGCATTCCCAAAAACCCCTGTTCCTGCTGCTACCCAGTCAGTATGACGACCAAAAATCACCGCAATTGCTACCCTTGCATGTGTACAGGCAGCATCAAAAGACTTTGCAACCGCATGGGAGGCAACTGTTATAGCAGTAGGATAACCAATGGTAAAATAAGTTTGGGAAAGGTCGTTATCCATTGTTTTCGGCCAGCCAACCACGGGCAACTTATACTCCGAGTAAACATTCCATAAAGTACCCAGAGTATCCTCTCCCCCCATGGCTATAAGAGCATCTATGTTACGCTTTTTTATTGATTGAGCTACCTCGTCGGGAGTAGGTCTAACTCTACTTGAACCTAAAATAGAGCCTCCTTTGTTTACCAGGCTCATAGCATCATAGTTTGTTAAATTAACAAACGTATCTTCAACTACACCTTTCCATCCATCAAGCGCTCCATAAACACGCCAGCCTTTCTCTTTTGCTTTGTCTATCACTCCCGCTATACCTGCATTAAGTCCGGCGGCATGCCCACCTCCGGTGAGTACTGTTAGAGTCTTAGCCATATTTAGGAACCTCCTGTAAATTCTATCCCAACTTTCAGAGCTACATTTTAACCAAGCTTCGTTGAAAGTCAAATGTACTTCTTACATCCTTTCTCAAAAGTTATTTCCTCGGCGCCACGGGTTGTCATCTTTCTTATCGCCTCACAAGAGGTTTTGTGATTAACACCCCTGATAGCATCTATGAGCAATTTAACTTTAAAACTTGCATTTAAAGCATCTAAAACTGACTCTTTCACACAGTAATCTGTAGCCAGCCCACCTATGTAAAGTTCTGTTCTTCCTTGATTCTTCAGGATATCTAAAAGACTTTTCCCCTGAGAGTCAAACGCTTGAAATACAGAATAAGCATCTTTTTCTGGATTCATCCCCTTGGACACAATTATTGTTTTTTTCGGTAGTTTTAGATTCGGATGAAACCTCGCCCCCTCTGTTCCCTGAATGCAATGTCCTGGCCACAAACCACCATAGTCTTTAAAATGTTTAGTTATTTTGGGATGCCAGTCTCTTGAGGCAAAAATTGGTAGATTATTGGTGGCAAAAAGCTCTATGTATTTATTTAACACAGGAACTACCCTGTCGCCCCCGGGAACAGTTAGAGCGCCACCAGGGCAAAAATCATTTTGAACATCAACTATTAAAAGAGCCTTATCTTTATGCATCTTTTTACCTCCCGGGTTAGTTAATTTAATTTCAGAAGAAAAAATTTTTATCCAGCGCAAATTGTATTATATTATAAAAGAGAGGTTAGACTTTCAAGCGTGTCAATTTTTCCGAGGAAACTGGAGAGTTTCTGGTTGACAAAAAAGGCTCTGTGGTTAAAAATAGCATAAGTTATCAGCTTAAAAGGGAGGCAGCATTATGATTGCAAAGCAGCTTGATGTTGGAGGATTTGATAATAATTTTTCCTATATAGTTGTAGAGGAGAAAACAGGCGAAGGTATGGTAATAGACCCCTGCGGTGATGTAGATTTAATTTTTAGAAAAATTAAAGAGGATAAAATAAAGCTAAAGTACATTGTTAACACTCACGGTCATATAGACCACATACAGGGAAACAAAAAAATTTCCCAGGCTACAGGAGCAAAAGTTATCTGTCACAGACTGGATGCATCCTGGGTAAGTCCTGATATTATAGTGGAGGATGGGGATATCTTGAGGTTAGGAGACCTGGAAGTAAAGGTTATACATACCCCCGGACATACTGGGA
>JACUUP010000063.1 GCA_014859225.1 Candidatus Aerophobota bacterium | reverse complement strand
TTTTTGAGAAGTTCCGGAATATTTAAATTATACGGGCACTTCTCCACACACTCTCCACACTCCGTACATTCTTCTGCTTTCTCTATCGCCGGGCCAACAAAATTGTCTCCTTCGTCAAAAGACATGCGCTTTGCCACACTCCTTGCAATAAGAACTGTACTTATTGGAATCTCCTGAGGACAGGGCTGACAATAATCACACCGGTGACACCATTCCTCTCCCAACTCTTTTCTGAGCTTCCCTATCCTCTTTTTTTCCTCATCGGTAAGCGGGCGTGGATTCTCAATAATCCGTACAATCTCTTCCATCTCCTCTATTCTTTCAATCCCTGGATCGGGAATAATTCCATCAAACTGCATTAAGTAACGAAAGCAAAGATTGGCATCCTCCAGAAGTCCTCCTCCCAGAGGTTTCATGGCAATAAACCCCATATTTACATTCCGGGCAAGAGGGATAACCTCTTCTTTTGCCTGCTCATCGATAAAATTAAATGGAATTTGGGTAACTTGAAATTTATTTGACTGGATAAGTTTTTTGGCTACCGGAAGGCTATGGGAGCTAAAAGCTGCATAGCGAACTTTCCCCTTATCTATTACCTCCAAAAGACCCTCAAAAGCTCCCTTTTTTCCCATCACCTGATTTAGTTTCTCCTCTGAGTTGACCCCATGCAGGTGATAAATATCAATATAATCTATACATAGCCTCCTGAGGCTGGTATCAACATGTTCAAGAAAAGTCTTTTTGTCCGGGGCAGGGGATTTGGAGGAGATAACAAGCTCATCTCTGGGTGTTCCCCGGATAGCCTCTCCGATTTTCTCCTCACTATCGCCATAGCCATAAGCCGTATCAATGAAGGTAACTTCCAAGCCCAGAACTCCCTTGACCACTTCTACTCCCTCTTTCTTGCTCAAACGCTGGATAGGGATTCCTCCAAAGGCAATCCTGCTCACTTCAAGGTCTGTGTTTCCAAATTTTACTTTTTTCATTTTCTCCTCCCGTTAATACGCATACCATTCCTTATTGCAATCCCTAACTCCCCCAGAAGCTCTCTGGGTTAAGTTCTCCAAAAAGAACACATTTTTTATTATACCACCCAGAGAAAGTAAGTCCAGGATAAAAAATCTTTGAAGAGGCTTTTTGACCTCTCATTCAGGCTCCTCTCATGAGATGTGATTATGGGAGCCAGGTATTGCAAAAAAGCCTCGTAGTTACAAGGGTGTGTGTTTCCTTTGCATCAATGTAGCCGCAACCTTTAAGTTGCGCTCTTTTACGCAGGCTCTCAAGCCTCACGGCTACAAGAGCATCTTGCCTTATATAAGCAAAATTTGCATTTTTTATTTGTTATATTATAGTTAATAGTGCTACTTATTAGCGTTTTCTCAAAAAGGTAAACAAGATAAGACGCTCTCAGGAGAGTAAAATGCCAGAGCTTCCCGAGGTTGAGACTATTAAACAGGGCATGGTAAAAAAAATTAAAGGCAAGAAAATAGGCAAAGTTGATATCAGGAATGAAAAAAATATTAAAATTCCCTCTCCTCAGGAGTTTAAAAAACAAGTGGAGGGAAAGAGCATCCAGGATATTGAAAGAAAAGGAAAATACCTGCTCCTCTCGCTTAACTCTCATAAGCTTCTTATTTTTCATCTTAAACTCACCGGAAGATTGTTATTTTTCCCTCCACAAACGCAAGAGCCTGATTATGTTCGCATAGTCTTCAACTTTTTTGATACAAGCAAATTATTTTTTTGTGATATCAGGGGATTTGCCGAGGCTTACCTTCTTTCCCCGGATGAGCTTGATAAAATCGCAGCAATTAAGAACATGGGTCCTGACCCTCTTTGTCCTGATTTTACTTTGGCAAAATTTAAGCAGAGATTAAAGGGGAGGAAGGGAAAAATAAAGCCTGTTTTAATGGACCAGAAAGTTTTAGCGGGAATTGGAAATATCTATTCCCAGGAGGCTGTTCATAAGGCCGGTATTCATCCAGAGAGAGATACCTCTCGCTTAACTTCTCATGAGATTGAAGCTATATACCGGGCCCTGCTGGAGGTTTTAAAAGAGGCTATTGAGTATAAAGGCTCATCTGTTGATGCTTATCTTGATTTAAATGGGGAAAAAGGTGACTATGTTCCTCGCCTGAAAGTATATGGCAGAGAAGGTGAAAACTGTTACCGATGCAAATCTATTATAAAGAGAAAAAAAATCTCAGGCAGGGGAACTTATTTTTGTGATAATTGTCAAAAATAAAAGATAAGTAAAATTATTAAAATTATAAATATAAAAGAGTTAATTAAAAAGGAGGAAGTTCAAATGATTTTTAGTCCACGAAAAATGGTTTTAATTTTTTCATTGTTAGCTTTTGTAACTTTGAACCTTAGCTTGATTTGCCAGGCGGCAACTGAGAGCAATTTACAATTGGGAGGGCCGCTTTATGAAGAAAGTCTGGAGCGCCGTTACATTGACCCTGATAGTTTTGAGGGAAAAATAATTAGTGCAATAAAAAAGGTATCTCCTGCAGTTGTTAGTATATCTACTGAGAGAACTGTGACTGTTCCCGGTTTTGATAGAGATAGCTTTTTTGGTCCTCGCTTTGAAGAGTTTGATGAGTTTTTCAAGAGATTTTTTGAACAGTTTCCTCAAAGAGAGTTTAAACAAAGGGGATTAGGTTCGGGAATGATTATAAATCCTGATGGGTATATCCTTACCAACGAACATGTTATTAAGGGTGTGGACAGGGACAAGATTATGGTAACACTTTCAACTAACGAAACCCACAAGGCAGAGATTATAGCAACTGATGCTGAGTCTGATATTGCCATTTTAAAAATAGAGGGGGACAATTTCCCTTATCTGATTTTTGGTGACTCAGATAATGTCCAGGTGGGAGAGTGGGTGATAGCACTGGGTAATCCCTTTGGATATGCTCTTTCTGAACTAAATAAAAAATATGAAGCAACGGTAACAGTAGGGGTGATTAGTGCAACAGGAAGGGCTATCCAGGCTAATGGACAGGATGGAGGGAGCAGAGTTTACTCTGACTTAATTCAAACCGATGCTTCCATTAACCCCGGTAACAGCGGTGGTTCTCTTGTTAATATTTACGGAGAGGTAATTGGTATAAATGCAGCAATTTTATCTCCTACGGGTGGCTCAATTGGGATTGGATTTGCAATTCCTGTAAATAAAGCAAAAAGGCTGCTTCAAAGTCTTACAAAATACGGGGAGATAAAGTGGCCCTGGATTGGAATTTACATGCAGGAGCTAACTTCCGAGCTGGCCGAAAAATTTAGTGTTAAGCGAGGAGTATTGGTAGCTGATGTAGTTGCTTCCTCTCCTGCGCAAGAGGCAGGAATAAAACCAGGAGATATTATTCAGGAAGTTAATGGAGAGCCGGTAGGAACACCGCTTGACTTAAAAGAGGCAGTGCTCAGGACTAAAATTGGTGAAAAGATACATTTAATACTGATAAGAGAAGGGGAAAAAATTAATGTTGAACTTTATACAGCTCCAAGGCCAGAAGAGGTTGCAGAGCTTAAGGTTGAAGAGGTTGAAGAGACTGTAAAGGCTGTAGAGGAAAAACTTTTAGGCATAAAAGTTGAGGAACTTACCTCTGACTTGTATCAGCGTTATGAGATTAAAAAAGAAGTAAAAGGGGTGGTAGTGACCGAAGTTATATCAGGAGGTCCTGCAGATAGAGTTGGGATAACAACTGGAAACCTTATACAGGAAATAAACAAACAGAAAATCGGGAGTATTGCTGATTTTAAAGCGGCTATGGCTGATGTTAAGCCAGGTGCTATTGTTCTTTTGAGAGTCCTCCACGGCTCCTGGGCTATGTTTGTTACAGTAGAGACAGCGAAGTAAATAAGGTAAAGTTCAACGCAGAAGGTATGGATAACTCAATAAAAAAGCTCCTTAGAGGGAGAATAGAGGAGGTGGCAAAGCGACTTTTTGGTCCCCCGTTGCCTTTTTTTACATTAGAGCGAGCGAAGAAAAAGGAATGGGGTGATTTATCCACCAATCTTCCATTTTTGTTAGCTCAGCAAAAAGGTCTTTCCCCCAGAATAATAGGAGAGGATTTAGTTTCTCGTCTTGCGCAAGACACAGAAGATAAGCTTTTATCCAGAGTGGAGTTTGCTCCTCCTGGATTCATAAATTTATTTTTATCCACTTCTTATCTTCAGGAAAGCTTAAAAAAAATATTGAAAGAGCAGGACAATTTTACCCGATTTTCCTCAGGAATAGGTAAAACAGTTCAGGTTGAATTTGTTTCTGCCAATCCTACAGGACCTCTTCATGTTGGACATGGAAGAGCAGCAGCGTTGGGAGATGTTCTAGCTAACAATCTTAGCAAGTTAGGCTTTGCGGTTCAGCGGGAGTATTATCTAAATGATGTCGGTGGGCAGATAAATAGATTGGTGAAGTCACTGTGGGTTAGAATAAGACAGTTGGAGGGTGATAAAATTGAGTTACCTGAGGATGGATATAAGGGAGAGTATCTTATTGATATTGCTAAATCTTATATAGAGAAGATGGGAAGTGTAAGGGAAAAATCCCGGGAACAGGTTTATCCTTATCTTTTGGAATTTGTAGTAAAGGAGATTTTAACTGATATAAAAAATGACCTTGATAGCTTTGGTGTAAACTATGATAACTGGTTTTTTGAATCAAAGCTTTATGAGGAGGGAAAGCTTGACGAGGTTTTATCTTTTCTTGGGGGAAAAGGTCTAATTTATGAAAAAGATGGTGCTCTCTGGTTTAAAACCTCTATCCTTATAGAGGGAGAGCAAGATAGAGTGCTGCGAAGAAAAAATGGTAAATATACATACTTTGCCAGCGATATTGCCTATCATTTAAATAAGTTTAAGAGAGGTTTTCACAAAGTTGTTGATATATGGGGAGCTGACCACATTGGGTATGTTCCCAGAATGATAGCAGCTGCTCGGGCTACAGGCTATCCTGAGGAGGCACTGAAGATAATAATTTATCAACTGGTTACCCTGAAAAGAGGTGATAAAAGGGTTTCTGCCTCTACGAGAACAGGTGAGTTTATCTCTTTTAAAGAGCTGATACAAGAGGTTGGTAGGGATGTAGCTCGATTTTTTTTCCTCTCTCGCAGCGCCGATTCGCATCTTGATTTTGACCTTGAACTTGCTAAAAGACAAACTCCGGAAAATCCTGTTTTTTATGTGCAGTACGCTCATGCCAGGATTTCCAGTATTTTGAGAAAAGCAGAGGAAAAAGGATTTTTCTTGTCCGGCAAATCTCAACCGATAAATTTTAACATAGGTCTTCTTAACAGTCCCGAGGAAAGGGAGCTTATGTTGCTTATTGCCCTTTTACCCGAACAGGTGAAAGAAGCAGGAGAAAGATTAGAACCTCATCATTTAACTACTTATGCCACAGAGCTTGCTTCTGCATTTCACTATTTTTATACCCGGCATCGGGTGATAACGGAAGATGAAGAAATCACTCGTGCTCGTCTTTTCCTGGTGCAGGCAGTAAAGATTGCCATAAAGGATATTCTGGACATTTTAGGAATTTCTGCTCCTGAGAAGATGTAGTTTTTATTTAAATTAAATTTAAATGGGGGGAGTAAAATGGAACAAGAAAAAAAGATGAGGTGGGGTGCGGTTGCAATTGTTATTGCCATTTTAATTCTGGCAGGGAGTATTTTTTTTGCTGCATTTAAAATCACCGCAACGATTGATACCAGCGTGAAGAATGTCAGAGCTGAGTTAAAAGAGGAGTTGAAAAAGAACATACAGAATGTACGAAAGGAGGCTATATCCTTTATCTACGCCTATCGCCAGAGTGGTCTGGAGAGCAGGCAATTGAGTAATGAGGACTTTGAAAAAGGGTATGACTTTGCTGATGAGTTCTTATCCAGGTAAAGTTTTGTAAATTATAAATGGGAAAAGCTTCTATCAGCTCAATTTACTAAAAGATAGTATTACTGAAAAAGCGAGGGAAAAATGGTTAAACTAACTCCTTCTCAAAAAGATAATCTGATGAGAAAAGCAGCCTCTGTTAGGAGAAAAATTGTAGAGATGATTTGCCGGGGAAAAGGCGGGCATCTGGGAGGAGCTATGTCCTGTGTGGATGTTCTTGCTGCTTTATTCTTTGAAATTCTTCGCCTTGACCCTGAAAATCCTTTCTGGGAGGAGCGCGACCGGTTCATACTGAGCGCCGGGCACAAATGTCTTGCCCTTTATGCAACTATGGCACTTAGAGGATACTTTGATGAGGAAAAACTTTTTACATATGGAACTCTGGATTCTTCCTTCCCGGGACATCCGGATAGACATAAACTTGCGGGAATTGAGGCAAATACAGGTTCTTTGGGTCATGGTCTTGCTATTGGGTGTGGAATGGCTCTTGCTGCCAAAATGGATGCAAAAAGTTGGAAAGTTTTTGTTCTTTTAGGAGATGGAGAGATAGAGGAAGGGACAGTATGGGAATCTGCTGCTGCAGCAAGTCACTATAAACTGGACAATGTAATTGCTATTGTAGATAAAAATGGATTGCAAATTCAAGGCCCAACTTATGAGGTTATGAACCTGGAGCCTTTGGTAGAGAAATGGAGAGCTTTCGGGTGGCAGGTGAGGCAGATTAATGGTCATAATTTTGATGAGATTTTTCCTGCTCTAACTGATGTTCCCCTTAAAAAGGGCTCTCCCACGGTTATAATATCAAATACTGTGAAAGGGAAAGGGCTGTCCTTTGCTGAAAATAAACCTGAATTTCATCAGTGGGCACCAACCCCGGAGGAATGCCATAAGGCTCTGAAAGAGATTGAGATACTGGAGGACAAAATATGCAAGATATGATGGACCCTCGAAAGGCTTTTGCAAAAGAGGTTATTGGGCTTGCGCGGGAAAATAATAATATTTTAGCTGTATCAGCTGATTCTGCAGGGAGTGCTCACCTTGAAGAGTTCAGGGAACTTTTCCCTGAAAGATATTTTGAATTTGGTCTGATGGAGCCTTCCATTATTGGATTTTGTGCGGGACTTGCTTTATCTGGTAAGATTCCCTTTTTCTGTGCTATAACTCCTTTTATCACCATGAGAGCATTTGAACAGGTAAGAAATGACCTTGTTTACACCTTTGCCAATGCTAAGATTGTGGGGAGAAATTCCGGTCTTACCAATGACCGTTTTGGACCAACGCATCACTCTCTGGAAGATGTTGCTTTAATGAGGACACTGCCTGGTATGGTGGTGATTGTTCCTTCTGACCCGTATCAGGTACGAGGGTACGTAAGAGAAGCTGCAGGGCATAAGGGACCTTGCTATATTCGTCTGGGAAGTGTAAAGACTCCTTTTCTCTATAGCTTGAGTGAAGAATTTAAGATTGGGGAGGGAAAACTCTGGCGTGAAGGAAAGGATGTCACAGTGGTAACATCTGGTATTACGCTCTGGTATACACTGGAGGCCTTAAAAATGATAGAGAAAGAAAGCTCTCTTGAAGTGGGGATTATAGATATGCCTTGTGTTAAGCCGCTGGATGAGAAGCTTCTCCTTGAAACATCTAAACATACTGCTGGTATGCTGGTAATAGAAGAGCACAGCAGCGTGGGGGGATTGGGAGGAGCAGTTAGTGAATTTTTATCTCAAGTTAATCCTATACCCCTCAAAATATTAGGAGTACCGGATGTTTTTGCCTTATCTGGCCCCTATGATGAGCTTATGGATAAGTATAATCTATCTCCTCGAGGAATATGCAGCACTCTAAGAAGCTTTGTCAAGGAGCTAAAGGAAAAGTTTTAAGGTAGGGAGGATGAAATGGAAAAATGGGAAGAAAAGCTTCCACCTCGGGCAAGAGAGGTACTATCAAAAATTGAGATAACTCGGGAGGACAGAGAAAGAATAAAGGGACTGGAAAAGATAAAATCCCTTCTTTCTGATTTTTATCAGGATAAATTAACTCCAGAGGATTTTGCCCGGGGGTTAAAGGAATATGAGCTAAAGAAAAGGGAATTTCTAATAAAAGAGGCTCAGTTAAAATTAATAGATTCCTTAAGCCTCCAGATTCTTTCTTCAGATTTTGTCCGGCGGGGAAAATGCATCCTGGTTCTGGAAAGATTAAAGTCTCATAACAAACATGGACAAATTAAGATGGAAATTAACTTGCTTGGAGGTTTGATTAAAAAATATCGGGAAGAGAAAAATAAATTTTACAATCAATTAAAAAGACAGGTGGAGGCTAACCCAAAGTTAAGAATTAGGCAGGTTAGTACTGATGAAGGGCAGGTTGTAATTCAGCTTTCACCAGATGAAGCTGTTTTAAGTTCCTCTCAATGGAAAGATTTTATTTCTCAGCATGATAGCGTATACAGGTCTCAATTTGCCAGCTCTGTCGGGCGATTAAAAGGTTTTGCTTAAAATAAAAG
>JACUUP010000062.1 GCA_014859225.1 Candidatus Aerophobota bacterium | reverse complement strand
CTCATTGAATAAATTTGAAATCTTTGTATAATTAATGCGCAAGCTAAAAGGAGAGATGTATGTCCGAAGAGAAAAAAGCTTCTGGTTATGTAATAGTTCACGGGCATTTTTATCAGCCACCAAGGGAAGACCCCTGGATAGAGGAAGTAGAAAAGCAAAAAGAAGCAAAGCCTTACCATGACTGGAATGAGCTTATTAGCTACCAGTGTTATCTTCCCAATGCATGTGCCCGGGTAGTAGATGATAAGGGGAAAATTGTTGACCTGGTTAATAACTACTCCTATATAAGTTTTAATTTTGGACCGACACTTTTATCCTGGATGGAGAAAAAATTTCCCCGGGTGGTAGATTTTCTATACAGGGCAGATAAAGAAAGTGCCAAGAAAAATAACGGACATGGAAATGCCATATGCCAGGTTTACAACCATATGATTATGCCACTTGCCAGTGAAAAAGATAAGTATACCCAGGCAAAATGGGGTATCAAATACTTTGAAAAAAAATTTGGTCGTTTCCCCGAGGCAATCTGGCTTCCAGAAACTGCTGTTAATGATGCAACGGTAAAGGTTTTAATAGATGTTGGTATGAAATTTATTATTTTAGCACCCCACCAGGCACAAAGAATAAGACCACTTGAGAAAAAAAATGAAGACGTGTGGCAGGATGTATCTGATGGCACTATAGATACAAGCATTCCCTACCGGCTTTTTTTAAAAGATGAGAAGGGGCAAAGAATTGAGGATACGTTTATTGATGTTTTCTTTTATCAGGGTGAGCTTTCCCGAGCTATTGCTTTTGAGAGAATTTTGAAAAACTCATCTGCTTGTGCCGATAAAATTGAAAAGATAATTAAGGATAAGAAAACCCCTCCTTTTCTGGTTAATATTGCTACCGACGGAGAAACCTACGGGCATCATGAACCTTTTAGTGATATGTGCCTTGCTCATCTTTTAAAATACGAGCTTCCTGAAAGAGGCATACAAGTTGTAAATTATGCTCATTATCTGGAAATTAATCCACCTGCATATGAGGTTGAGCTCAAAGCAGGGGAAAATGGAGAGGGAACATCCTGGAGCTGTGCTCATGGAGTGGGAAGGTGGAAGAAAAATTGCGGATGTAGTAGTGGAGCTCATCCTGAATGGAACCAGAACTGGCGTGCTCCCTTGAGAGAAAGTCTTGATTGGCTGAGAGACAGGTTAGCTTCGCTTTTTGAAAACGAGGGAAAAGAGCTTTTTCAAGATACCTGGCAGGCACGGGATAACTACATAGATGTGATTGTTGAGCGCTCCCCTGAAAGTATGAACAATTTCCTCCAGGCTCATCTCAAAGTTGAGGCTACGCAGGAAAATAAAGTGAAAGCACTAAAGCTTCTGGAGATGCAGCGTTTTTCAATGCTGATGTATACAAGTTGTGGCTGGTTTTTTGATGAGCTTTCAGGGGTAGAGACGGTTCAAAATCTTAAATATGCTGCCCGAGCCATGCAACTTGCTGAAGAGCTTGCGGGTGAGGATTTAGAGGGGGAATTTTCAAACCGCCTGTCAGAAGCTAAGAGCAATGTTAAAGAATTTGGTGATGGGAAGGGGGTATATGAAAAACTAATTAAGCCTTCTGTAGCAGACTGGCAAAAGTTTTTTGCTCATTTTCTTATATGTGAGGAGCTGGTAGAGGAAAAGAGCGCTATTAGCCCTTACGAACATGACTTTGAAACATTCCAGGTAAGGCAGGAAGAGATATCCGGCATCTTACTTAAAGTTGGAAGAGGAAAGCTAACCTCCAGAAAAACTCAAGAGTTAAAAGAGGGAACCTTCTTCTTGACTCATTTTGGTGGGCATAAAATTTACTGCTTTATTGCAGAATCTGTGAGTGATGAGGATTACACAAATCTTCAAGAAAAACTTTTATTTAAGGATATTGACCTTAGTTTAGAGGGATTAAAGAGCTTAGCTTCTCCTTTCTTTGGCTCGCCCTTCACGTTAAAAGACCTTTTTGCGGAAGATAGAGAAAAAATTTTATCTTTTATTATGAGCGATAAAATAAAGGAGATAAGAGAAGTTAATGAATCACTTTTTGACAGAGATATTGAGCTGGTTAGAGAATTTGTCCGGATGGGCTGGCAGATGAGTTTTGATTTTACTTTTCTGACGAGTAACGTTCTTAACTACAGGATAAACCAGCAGATTGATGAGTTTGAACAGGATGAAGATTTTGAGCATTTTGAGAAAGTAAAAAATAGTAAGAAAATTGCCCATGAACTGGATTTAGACCTTGATATCTCTTTTGCAGCGAAAGTGGTGGAGAGATTTGTTCTGAGTAAAATGGAAGTTTTGAGCCAGGAGTTTAATTTAGATGTGCTTAAGATGCTGCATGGCTTAAACCAGTATATGTCTTCTTTAAATATCCACTACAGAAGGTATGATGCACAAAATGAGCTCTGGGAGATTATGCAGCAAAAGATACTGCCCCAGCTTGACAGTATGAGCCAGGATAAGGAAAACCTTGATTTTTTACAGCATTTTTTTGTTTTAGCAGAAGATTTCAACTTCAAAGTCCCGAAGAGAGGTTAAAGATGGCTGAATTAAGGAAAGATCCGGTAATCGGAAGATGGGTAATTGTTTCTACGGATAGAGGTAGAAGACCTTCGGATTTTGTTTTGGAAGAAACTCCCAGGGTATTAGATAGTAAATCCTGTCCTTTTTGTGAGGGAAATGAAGCTATAACTCCTCCTGAGATTCTTTCTTACCGCAAATGTGAGACGTGTTCAAATAGCCCTGGATGGTGGATAAGGGTGGTGCCCAATAAATTTCCTGCTTTGAGGATAGAGGGAGAGCTAAACAAGAGGGGAAAAGGGATATACGATTTAATGAATGGAATTGGTGCGCATGAAGTGATAATTGAAACTCCTCAGCATGTAGATGATATATTTTCGCTTGAGCAAAAAGCGGTAGAGGATGTGATATGGGTGTACCGGGAAAGAATGATAGATCTTATGAAAGACGTTCGTTTTGAGTATGTACTTATCTTTAAGAATAAAGGCAGGGATGCAGGAGCTTCACTTGATCACCCTCACTCTCAATTGATTGCTACTCCAATTGTTCCCAAACGGGTGGAGGAAGAAATAGAGGGTGCTAAAAAGTATTTTGATTTTAAACAAAGATGTGTCTTTTGTGATGTTAAAAACCAGGAAGTAGAATCAAAAGAAAGACTTTTGTGGCAGGATGAAAATTTTGTAAGTTTTTGTCCCTTTGCCTCCCGTTTTCCCTATGAGATGAGCATTTTACCTAAGAATCACTCGTCTGATTTTAGAAAGATTAATGAAGCTGAGGTAAAAAGTTTAGCCTGGATGCTTAAAAAATGTATTAATTCTCTTAACGAGATTATTCCCGGTGTTCCTTATAACTATATTATTCACACTTCACCCAGCAATAAGTCAAATTTAAAATATTACCACTGGCATCTGGAAGTTATGCCCCGCCTTACCAGCATTGCCGGGTTTGAGTGGGGGACTGGTTTTTATATAAATTATGTACCTCCTGAGGAGGCAGCGAAACATTTAAAACAAGAGGAGAAGATAAATCCATGACTGATTTAGCCAAATTTCGCAAATTAACCGAAATTATGCACAAAGATATGGACCTTGATAGAAGAATGTATTGCATTTTAACCTGTGCAACCGCAGGGCATGCCTTTGGCTTTTCCAGAGCATTTTTGCTTCTTGTAAATGAGAAAACGAATGTTTTAGAGGGGAAAATGGGTGTTGGACCCACATCTCAGGAGGATGCTGAGAGTATATGGTCCAGGATGAGTATGGAGGATAAGTCATTAGAGGAGCTTCTAACAGAATATGATAAAATGCTTGACATACAGTCAATGCCTCTTTACTCTCTTGTAAAAAAATTCCATATTCCTTTATCTGAGGAAAATGAGCTTCTGGTGAGGTGCTTAAAAGAAAAACAGGCCTTTAAAGTTACAACTGCTTCCCAGGATAAAAGGGTAAGCAAGGAGTTTGCTGAGCTTTTAGGAGTGGAAGAATTCGTCTGCATTCCCCTTGTTGTGGAGAATGAGGCTATAGGGGTTTTGCTTGCGGATAACCGTTACAGCTGGCGGTCTATATCAGAAGATGATATCCATTCTCTTTCTTTTTTTGTTCAACATATGGCAGTAGCTATTAAGGAAGCCAGGCTTTACCAGAGGCTTTCAGAAAACCAGAAAAAACTGAGAGAGATGGAAAAGGAACTTCATCGTGCTGGAACCTTAATTTCTTTAGGAGAGGTAGCGGCTCACCTTGCCCATGAGATTAGAAACCCTCTTGTTACCATAGGAGGATTTGCTCGTTCCATTTATAAAATCGCAGAAGGAAATGTAAATGAGCCCCAAATTATAGAAAAACTGATAAAAAGGGCAAAAACTATAATAATAGAAATAGAAAGACTTGAGAGCTTGCTGTCTGAAACTTTGGATTTTGTTCATACCAGTAAGCCGGTCTTTCAACTTAAAGATTTAAACGAAGTTGTGGAAGAAATCAGTGATTTAATTGAGGAGGAGTTAAAGAGCAAAAATATAAAGCTTTTATGCTACCTATCTCCTCTTCCTTATATCAGAATAGATGAGGACCAGATAAAACAGGTGCTTTTTAACCTGATTCAAAATGCAATTGACTCCATGCCTCAGGGAGGTAAGTTGCACATTAAAACCGAGAGGGAAAAAGATTTTGTTAAGATGGAGGTTACCGATACGGGGCAAGGTATACCTGCAGACATTAAAGATGAGATTTTCTCTCCTTTTTTTACCACAAAAACTCATGGGTCAGGACTTGGCCTTTCTATTGTGAAGCATATAGCCGAACAGCATGGGGGACGGGTGAAATTAAAAAGCCGGGAAAATAAAGAGACATCATTTATTGTTTATTTACCTGTTCCAATTTCTGAGAATTAACTTCAGGGAAAAGGGGGTGAGAGAGATGTATGAGCTTTTGGTGGTGGAAAATGAAGAATCTCTCAGGAAGTTATACCAGGAAGAGCTTGAGGAGGAAGGATACGGTGTTGTTTGTGTTTCCAGTGCGAAGGAAGCTCTTGATAAGATAAGGGAAGGTCATTTTCATCTTGTAGTTCTTGATATAAAGATGCCTGGAATGGATGGATTAGAACTTTTGGGAAAAATGCTGGGCGAAGAAAGAAAAATTCCAGTTATAATAAATTCAGCTTATCCTCGCTATAAAAGTGATTTTATGAGCTGGGCAGCTGAGGCTTTTATAGTTAAGTCATCAAACTTAGGCGAGTTAAAAGATACAATAAAAAAGGTTTTAACTAAATACTATCCTGATGAGAATAAGGTGTAGTAAAAAATGAGAATAGATAGAAAATGTAAGGTGTTTTTTGTTTCTCCAGAGGTTTATCCTTTTGCCAAAACAGGAGGATTAGCTGATGTAGCGGGCTCTCTTCCTAAGGCTCTATTTAAAATTGGACATGAGGTGAAAGTAGCGCTTCCTTTTTATAAAAAATTTTTTCCTCATAACTTTCCCCTTAATAAGCTGATGGACATAGAGGTACCTGTAGGTGGAGAGATTAAAAGGGGTACTCTTTACCAGAGCCTCATTGATGGGCGGATACCTGTTTTGCTTTTTTCTCAAGAGGATTATTTTAACAGAGAAGCTTTGTATGGGGATGAACATAGCGATTTCCAGGACAATGCAGAGCGTTTTAGTTATTTTTGCAAAGCCATCCTTTTTGCGCTGAAGAAGTTAAACTGGAGACCCGATATTATCCACTGTAACGACTGGCAAACTGCTTTAGTTCCTCTTTACCTTAAGGTTTTCTTTTCACGTGATGATTTCTACAGAAAGATGGGAACTTTGTTTACCATTCATAATTTAGCCTACCAGGGAATTTTTTCTCAGGAAAAATTGAAGATTATGGGTTTGGGAAATGAATTTTTTACCATGGATACGCTGGAGTTTTATGGAAAAATAAACACTATGAAGGCAGGTCTTTTGTATGCGGACCTGATAACTACAGTAAGTCCTACCTATAGCAGTGAAATTCAAACGCCAGAGTATGGATGTGGCCTTGATGGTGTTTTGAGAAAGAGAAGAGATGATTTATACGGTGTTTTAAATGGAATAGACTATGCTGAATGGGACCCGTTACACGATAAAGAGTTGGTGAAAAATTACTCTGTGCAAGATATTGAAGGAAAGAAGAATAATAAAAAATTTCTACAAAAAGAGAATAATTTTCCTCAAGTTGATGTTCCGCTTGTAGGGTTTATCTCGCGGCTTGCAGAACAAAAAGGTGTTGATTTAATTGTCAGGGCAATAGATGAGATGATGAGCTTACCTTTACAATTTGTTGTTCTTGGGACAGGGGATGCGCGCTACAATAGGATATTTGAAAAGATAGGAAAAAAGTTTCCTCAAAAAACGGGGATTCATATTGGTTTTGATCTTTCTATGGCAAGGGGAATCTATGCAGGAGCTGACATTTTTCTCATGCCCTCCGGTTATGAGCCCTGTGGCTTGGGGCAGATGATAAGTATGCGTTATGGTACGGTTCCTGTAGTTAGAAAAACAGGGGGGTTAGCAGATACAGTTAAAGAGTTTGATTTTGCCCGGGGAGAGGGAAATGGTTTTCTTTTTGAAAAATACTCTTCTAATGAGATGATGGATGCTTTAAAAAAAGCAATTGATGTATATCAGGATAAAGATACCTGGATAAGACTTGTTAAAAATGGTATGGGAAATGATTTTTCCTGGGAAGGCTCAGCCAGAGAGTATGAAAGGATTTATGGTATTATTTTAAATAAATTAAGTTCCAGAACAAGTTTTACCATACAGCAGGCAGGAAGATGAGAAAGACGAAAATAATTTGCACATTAGGTCCGGCAACTGCTAAAAGAGAAGTTGTGCGCAAGCTGGCAGTTGCCGGTATGGATATTGCCCGCCTTAATTTCTCTCACGCAACGCCTGAGGAACACAGAGAATATTTTAACATTATTCAGGATGTTTCACGTGAGATGGGAAAGCAGGTTGGGGTGCTTCAGGACCTTGAAGGATACAAAATTAGAACGGGCACTTTAAAGGACAAAAAAACTCTCTATCTGAAAGAAAATGACCTTTTGTGGCTTGGCCCGCAAACCAATACTGAGGAAAACTCTGTGGGTATTTCTTATCCTGAACTTTACCGCTTTGTAAGCCCAGAAGATACAGTATTTATTGATGATGGCAAGATAGAGCTTCAGATTGAGAAAGTTTTGGGAAAGAGGATTAAAACAAGGGTCATTATCGGCGGCGAGTTAGGAGAGCGCAAGGGAATTCATATTTCTGGAGTGGATTTTGAATTTCCTTCACTTACGGAAAAGGATGAGCAGGATATTCATTTTGGAATAGAGATGGGAGTTGATTATATAGCTCAATCTTTTGTTCGGGAAGCCAGAGATATCCTTATGATAAAAGATATACTTAAGGGGAAAGGAAGAGAGGACATAGCAGTTTTAGCTAAAATAGAGGATAAAAGAGGTATTGATAACATTGACGAGATAATAGAAGTCTCAGATGGAATAATGATTGCCCGTGGAGATATGGGTGTTTGTCTTCCCCGGGCGGAGGTTCCTTTAATTCAGAAAATGATAATTAGAAAGTGTAACCAAAAAGGTATACCCGTAATTACAGCAACTCAGATGCTTGATTCAATGATACGCAGCTCCCACCCCACAAGAGCTGAAGTAGCAGATGTAGCCAATGCAATTATAGATGGGACAGACCTTGTGATGTTATCTGGTGAAACAGCAACAGGTTCTTATCCAGTGGAGGCGGTAAAAGAGATGCACAAGATAGCTGAGGTTACCGAGGCTTCTTTGAAGTATGAGAATTTTTTGCAGGAAAAAGGAATTATCCCGCAAAAAACAGTTTCTGATTCTGTAGCTTTCGCCAGCAGGGAACTATCAGAGCTTACCGGAGCAGAGGTAATAATGGCTTTTACTCTTTCAGGAAATACAGCAATGGCTATCTCCAAGTATCGTCCCCGGGCAAAAATAATAGCAGTTACCCCAAGCTTCTCCGTAGCGAAAAAGCTTCTTTTGTACTGGGGAGTTAAGGTTATGCTGGTGGATAAGGTGGATGATGTTGAGAAGCACTTTCGTAAGTTTCTGCGCCAGGCAGCTCAGAAAAACCTTATAGGTGAGGAAAAGCTCGTTGTTCTAACGAGCGGGATTAAAAAAGAGGAAGATAAGCCTTCCGGCACTATAAAGATACTTTCCACATAAAAACTTTTTGGCATTATACAAACTATATCCTGGCCAGCTTTATATTGACTATAAACAACATTTTTAGTATAATTATTGTTGGTTATAATCCACAATATTGAGGAAACAGCATGATAAGGGATAGTTTGGGATTTAGAGCTGAGCTTGAAAAAATAAATGAATGGTGGTTCACGCATTCTGTTAAAGAAGCAAAATTGTATCCATTAAAACCTATGAAGAAATGCGGAACATAGGTTTTAAAGAATATTTAAGCGTAGGAGGATTTCCTGAATGGTTTGAAATAAAAAAA
>JACUUP010000244.1 GCA_014859225.1 Candidatus Aerophobota bacterium | reverse complement strand
CCTACATCTCCTTCCTGCTTTGCCAATAAGAAAATAGATACTGCTTATGTGAAGGTAAATTTAAATGAAGAATTTTACTTTAACACCTTGTCAAGTTCTATATCCTTACTGAAGGTAAGCAGGATTCAAACTGGAAATATAGAAGCTGAGCCTGTTGCTGGCTCTTTTCAAGTCAACTACAATATGGTGGCAGGATGGGTGGAGTTTTTCTTTTATCCTGCCTCTACCTTTGACCCGGACAAGGATGAGCATTCAAAAGATGGTTTATACTGGGTAAAAACGGATGTAGTTGATACATTTGGTAATAGCAACCGGCTCTCCTTTTTCTTTGTGTACGATACAACACCACCTCAGCCACCCCTATTTGCCATGCAGTCATTTGATTCAACTACCGGGATTTTGACTCTTAGCGGAAGCACCATTCCCGATTTATCTGAGCCCCAATCTGTGCAAGGCTTTGTCAATGGGGTATTGAAAGCTACGACTGAAGCTTTGCCGGATAGAAGTTTTACTATTCAGGTAGAGCTTGGCGCAGGTGAAAATTCCGTTGCTCTCAGGGCGGTGGATAGAGCAGGTAATGTTAGTGCCTTTACCGCTCCATTGCAATTAACCTATAATCCTGAGAAACTCCTTTCGGTAGTTTTTCGCTCCTCCAAGCTCCTACGGAGAAGCTCTGCCACGACACCAGTTACACTTATCTATTCTGTTTCAGAGCCTGCACGGGTTAGTATTAGAATTTACAACCTCTTAGCCGAGATGGTCTATGACTGGGAAGCTGATGTTATCCCGGGCATGGAAGAGGAGTGGTACTGGTGGGGTGATAATATGTTCGGAAGAGAAGTTAACAACGGTGTTTATATTATGAATATTAAGGCAACTTCTTCCACGCGTGCAGAGAGGGTTACACAGTTGGTAGGAGTGTTAAGGTAGCATGCTGAACAAGGTTGCTCATGTGTAGGTAATCAATGAGCCACCTTAGCTTTAAGTAATGAAGTCATAAAATTTTATAGTTAGGACAGGCAAAATGCATTTTGATTTACATGTTGAGCTAAAACAAAAAAAAGAAAGGGTGCTCAGCTGGTTCACGCAGGAGCTTTTGAAAAGCCAGGTTAAAGAGCAGGTTGCCCGGGTGTTTTTATTTGGTAGTCTGCTGAGGGAAGATATTGATGAGGGAAGCGACATAGATGTTCTAATTTTTGCCACGGGTGAACTTGACAAAGTGAGGCAGATTTGTGCAGATATTTCCTTTGAGGCTGCTTTAAAGTTTGGGGAAAGTGTTGAACCTCTGGTTTATTGCGTAGATGAGATGCGTTATTTTCCTTCAAGCTTTATCTTCAGTGTTGTTAGCCGGGGAAAGGAGATTTACAAAATGGAGGAAAAAAGAGACAGGAAGACAAATCAGATTGGGGTTAGATTTAAGAAATAGGGCAAGATACGATTTTCATGCCCGTATAAACAAAGAAGAAATATCAAAGCTCTCT
>JACUUP010000243.1 GCA_014859225.1 Candidatus Aerophobota bacterium | reverse complement strand
GCACGAGAGAAGGTGGAAGAGAACTTCAGCCTCAGGCGCATGTGCGAGAAGACCTACGAGCTCTACGAGGAAGCTATTCGGAATCATAGATAACATGGGAACAGGTTTTGAAATCTATCTTCATGTACTATCCGAACAGTTGAGGAAAAAATGAGGACTCCACAAGTTTCTGTTATTATTCCAACCTACAAACGGGCACATTTACTGCCCCGTGCTATTCTAAGTGTCTTGAATCAAACTTTTGAGGATTTTGAGCTCCTGGTGGTTGATGACGGGTCGGTTGATGACACGAGGCAGGTGGTCGCAAGATTTCAAGAACAAGACTTGCGGGTAGGGTACATCTGGAAGGAAAGCTCAGGTGGTGCGGCTTCCCCGAGAAATGTCGGGATACGGCGTGCAAGAGGTGAGTATATCGCCTTTCTGGATGACGATGATGAGTGGATGCCAGAAAAAATAGAAAAGCAGGTAGCTTTATTTGCACGCTCTACCAAAGAGAATCTTGCCTGTGTGGGATGTAGTTTTCTCAATATCAATGTCAACAATGGCAGGGTAGCAGCAGTGCATGCTCCAGGACGAGGTAATATCCTCAGAAAACTGCTGGAGGAATGTTTTCTTCTGCCAAGTGTTGCTCTTCTAAAGCGTGAAGTTTTCAATGAGGTTGGCTTGTTTGATGAAAACACTGTACCCGCTGAGGATCAGGATATGTGGATTAGGTTGGCTCAAAAATACCATTTTGATTTTGTTAACGAGCCTCTATGCAAACGCTATATCCATGGAGAGAACATCAGCGACACTTTTCGCTATGTGGGTCTGATTAGAAGGTTAGAGTACATCATTGAAAAGCACAGGTCCTGTTACGATAACCATCCGATTGCCTACAGCAAAAAGCTACGCTATTTTGGCACATTGTCTTTAGTGGGGGGCAATATGCAATTAGCGAGAAACTATTTTATCAATTCTATTAAGAGTGCACCGTATTATCCGCGAAGCTACATCAATTTGATTGTTTCCTTATTGGGGAAACGTGTGTACACAAAAATTCTGGGGGCAAAGAGAGTAATCGCCGGGGACGTACGAGATTAGCATGCAAACACATGTAACATCTGTTTGCGAGCATATAGGTATTTTGCATGCAGATGAGCACGGTAGCCTGGTGGCAAAACACGTAAATCTGGGTAAAATTCTGGACAAAAACATGATAGAGGAGTAAAGCAGTTGAGGCGAAAAAAGATTCTTGTCACGGGAGGAGCAGGATTCGTTGGAAGCCATTTGTGTGAAAGGCTTTTAGATGGGGGACATGAGGTTGTATGCGTGGATAATTTTTTTACCGGAACACGGCTCAATGCACTCTCCTTTGCTGGAAATCCCCATTTCACTCTGGTAAATCATGATATTGTAGAGCCTTTCAATATGCATGCTGATGAAATTTATCACTTAGCTTCTCCTGCCTCCCCTATTTATTATCAACTGAATCCCGTACAAACGA
>JACUUP010000242.1 GCA_014859225.1 Candidatus Aerophobota bacterium | reverse complement strand
ACCGAAAAAATCAAAAGTTTTACAAAAAAAGATGCTTTTCTCATTTGCCTGTAAGATTGCTTAGCAAAATTCACATCAGCGAGTTGATTATACTTTCCCCTTTTAGGCTGTCAAGATACCACACCTAATTTTAGAAGTTCTACTGTTATTTTGATTCAAGAATATATCTTTTAAACAGGATACTTATCCAAGATCAATAACTTCTACCCTACCAAACGTTTCAAGGGGAAGGTCAAAAAGCTCCTGACTGCCGACCACTATAATTTTCATGTTATCTGGATGAAGATGTTGGGTGACAACCTGTAAAATATCTTCCCTGCTAATCTTTTTTATCTGGTCAAGGTAAGTTTTGTAATAGTCGGCAGGAAGCTCGTAGAACTCCAGAAAGGCAGCCTGGCTTGCTATCTCCAGAGTTGATGTGTACTGAAATACAAATTGATTTACAATAGCATTTTTGGTTTTATCAAGTTCCTCCTCGCTCACCATCTCATCTCTCATCCGTTTTAGCTCATTTAGAAGCATCTTGATAACTTTTCCTGTTGCATCAGAGCGGGTAATTGAGTAAACTCCAAAAATCCCGCGGTAGCGGTTCCCACCTGTAAGGAAGCTACCAACTGCATAGGCAAGACCATGCCTTTCCCTTATCTCCCGGAAAAGTCTATCATCTCCCGCAGGACTTCCTCCCAGAATCCGGTTCATTAAGGCAAACGGGATAAAATCAGGGTCGCTTCTTGGCATTACGGGATGTCCCAGAATGATAGTGCTTTGACCAATTTGCTTGGGTGCATAATAAATAACTCGCTTTGACTCCTTTTTAAGAGACGGAACATCTGGATAATCAATCTTTGTTGGATTCCATTCCTCAAAGGCTTTTTCAATTTTTTTAATTAATGTTTCTTTTTCAAAATCTCCAGCAATAGCTAAAATTAAATTATTGGGATGGTAGAACCTTTTGTGGAAGCTTATAAGGTCTTCCCGGCTTATATTTAAAACTGTCTGTTCAGTGGGAAACCAGCTAAAGGGATGTTCCTCAGCTACATGTTTTATGAACTCACGAATTGCTACCTGTGTAGGTCTGTCACTTTCCCGCCTAATCATCTCCAGCATACGCTGTTGGGCAAGCTCGAGCTTTTCCACCTCAAAAACAGGATACATCAATATATGGGAAAAAATTCTGAGGACTTCATCAAGGTGTTCACTCAATGTGGAAAATCCAGAAACTGATGCCGAGGCTGCAAGAAACTCCAACTGTTCATCAACCTCATCCCCACTCATAAATTTTGTGCCACCTGTTCTCATAACATGAGCGGTTAGTGAGGAAAGACCAACTTTATCAGGTGGGTCGAAGTCCGAACCTGCCCGAATAAAAACTTGCGCCTCAACAATGGGAAGTTCGTGGTCCTGGAGAAGGTAAAGGATTATTCCATTTTCAAGCTCCACCCGCTGTGGTTGCGGAGGACTAAACTCAACAGGCTCAAAAGTAAGCT
>JACUUP010000061.1 GCA_014859225.1 Candidatus Aerophobota bacterium | reverse complement strand
TCAGGCAAGGCCGTCTATCATCTCATGAAGGGCAGCGTCGGCAGGAACCATAGGGTAGACATTTTCCTCCCGGTCAATCTGAAAATCTATCACTACAGGTCCTTTAATGGATAAAGCCTTCTTTAAAGCAGCCTCTACCTCCTCTTTCTTCTCAACTCTTATACCTTTCACTCCATAAGCCTCAGCCACCTTTACAAAATCAGGAATAGAGGAGATATCTACCTGAGAATAACGCCCTTTATAAAAAAATTGCTGCCACTGCCTGACCATCCCAAGATACCCATTGTTTAAAATAGCTACTTTCACCGGTATCTTATACCTGGAAACAGTGGAAAGTTCCTGAATATTCATCTGAAAACTACCATCTCCCGCAATATCAAAAACAATGTCATCGGGTCTTCCAATTTGCGCTCCAATAGCAGCAGGAAAACCATAACCCATAGTCCCAAGACCACCCGATGAGATAAAACTGCGCGGATGAGTGTAGCAGTAAAATTGGGCTGCCCACATCTGATTTTGCCCAACTTCCGTGCAGATTATAGCTTTTCCTCCTGTTAGCTCACATATTTTCTGCACAACAAACTGAGGTTTTAACCCCTTATCTTTATCATATTTCAAAGGGTATTTTTCTTTCCATGCAGCAATTTTTCTGTGCCAATCCTCCCTTTGCTTTCCTTTGGTTAAAGCTTTAAGTCTGGGAAGTATATCTTTAGCATCTCCCACAATAGGAATATCCACCTTTACATTCTTACTTATGGCTGTTGGGTCAATATCAATATGCATAATTTTTGCCTCAGGTGCGAAGGCGGAAATTTTCCCTGTAATGCGGTCATCAAATCTTGCTCCAACTGCCACAATGAGGTCGGCCTCCATAATTGCATAATTTGCATAGCGCGTCCCGTGCATACCCAGCATCTTAAGAGAAAGAGGGTCATTTTCAGGAAAAGCTCCAAGTGCCATCAAAGTTGTAGTAACCGGGATATTATTATGATGGGCAAATTCATAAAGCTCCCTGGAGGCGCCTGAGGAAATTATTCCTCCTCCGGCGTATATAACGGGTCTTTCTGAGCCGTCAATTTCCTGAGCTGCAAGGTTTATCTGTTTTGGGTTTCCCTCATAGTGAGGGTTATAGCTTCTTATTTTAACTTCTTCAGGATAAGGAGCATCGGTAGCTACATTCTGTATATCTTTGGGAAGGTCTACCAGAACCGGTCCAGGACGAGCAGTTCGTGCTATATAAAAAGCCTCTTTTAAAATACGGGGAAGCTCATCTATATCCTTAACAAGATAGTTGTGTTTGGTGATGGAGTAAGTTATCCCGGTGATGTTAGCTTCCTGAAAAGCATCATTTCCTATCATAGAAGTTGGGACCTGTCCCGTAAAAGCAACTACAGGAACAGAGTCCATATAGGCAGTAGCAAGACCGGTAACAAGATTGGTAGCACCAGGACCTGAGGTAGCGATACACACGCCAACGCGCCCTGTTGCCCGTGCATAACCATCAGCGGCATGACAGGCTGCCTGTTCGTGGCGGACAGTTATATGAGATATCCTGGGAGCATCGTATAAAGCATCGTAAATGGGAATAACCGCACCCCCGGGATATCCAAAGACATTATCCACCCCTTCTTTCGTTAAGGCTTCTATAAGAATCTCGGCTCCAGTTCTTTTCTTCAATTGTCTACCCCTCTTTGTTTAAAAAATATTTTACCTGCCACAGCAAAATTTGTATTTTTTACCACTTCCACAGGGACAGGGGTTATTACGTCCTACTTTTACCTTTACCTTTTTACCAGGACCTTCTCCCCTTTCAGCAGAAAAATTACCTTTTCCCGCACCCACAAGAACTGGTTGAGGCGAGGTCCTCTTTAACGAAGGTTCTTTAGTAATCCTTACTTTAAATATTAACTCGGAAACCTCCTCTTTTATCCTCTGAGTTAAATCCTCAAACATATCATAAGCTTCTCTCTTATACTCAATAAGAGGGTCCCTTTGTCCATATCCTCTCAAGCCTATCCCTTCTTTTAAAGCATCCATGGCATAAAG
The DNA here is from genome assembly GCA_014859225.1 of Candidatus Aerophobota bacterium. Taxonomy (GTDB): domain Bacteria; phylum Aerophobota; class Aerophobia; order Aerophobales; family B3-G15; genus Kmv34. The sequence goes on along the minus strand of JACUUP010000061.1, from coordinate 6,589 downwards.
ATGGTCTTTCCAGCGAGAATCAAAAGTATGCAGGAGAATCATCCTCTCCAGCTCCCTCATCAAATCTTCTCCAATCTCCTGCTCTCTCCTGTTGTAAGCCTGTTTTACCACGTCATCAACTTTTTCCTTTATACCTTCCCTATCATAAATTCCTTTCAAATCTTCAGCGTATATATCCAGAGAGAAAGTATTTCTTATTTTTTTTGTTAAATTTAAAAGGTCCCATTCTTCGGGGCGAATTTTTTCATCGGTGTAAAATGAAACTATAGAGTCAACTGTATCCTTTACCATTTCCCAGAGCTCATCTTTCAAGTTTTTCTTCTCCATAATTTTATTTCTTTCTCTGTATATTACCTCGCGCTGTTGATTCATAACATCATCATACTCTAAGAGCTGCTTTCTAATATCAAAATTTCTCCTCTCCACCCTCTGTTGAGCTCTCTCCAGAGCCCTGGTAATCCAGGGATGCTCTATGGGCTGGTCCTCGGGAATCTTTAACCGCCCCATAACTGCAGCAATTCTCTCTGAGCCAAAAATGCGCATAAGCTCATCCTCAAGGCTAACATAAAAATGAGCTGTTCCCGGGTCACCCTGACGCCCTGCTCTTCCCCTGAGCTGATTATCTATACGCCGGGATTCGTGCCTTTCTGTACCGATGACAAATAACCCTCCTAACTCTTCTACTCCCTCTCCTAACTTAATATCCGTACCTCTTCCCGCCATATTGGTAGCTATGGTCACTGCTCTTTTCTGCCCGGCTTGAGCAACTATCTGGGCTTCTCTCTCATGATATTTCGCATTAAGAACAGTATGAGGTATTCCCCTTTCCTTTAGCGTTCGGGAAAGTTTTTCTGATTTTTCCACTGACCTTGTACCTACAAGAACAGGACACTCCTTTCTGTAGAGCTCATCTATTTTTTCTACCACTGCTTTAAACTTTGCTTTTTCGGTTTGATAAATTTTATCTTCTAACTCTTCCCTTTTGCAGGGAACGTTAGTCGGAATAACAACCACTTCCAGACCGTATATCTTCATAAATTCTTCCGCCTCGGTTGCTGCTGTTCCTGTCATTCCTGAGAGTTTCTCATACATTCTGAAATAATTTTGCAGGGTAATTGTAGCAAGAGTTTGATTTTCGTTTCTTATGGAAACACCTTCCTTAGCTTCAACTGCTTGATGAAGACCATCACTCCAGCGTCTCCCAGGCATAAGCCTACCGGTAAACTCGTCAATAATCACAACTTCTCCATCTTTAACCAGATAGTCTTTATCTTTTTCATACAGCTCATGCGCACGGATAGCCTGATTTATGTGACGAACCAGCTCCCATCTTCTCTCCGCACTCTTGTCATCATCCTTATAAAGGTTATCTATTCCTAAAAGATTCTCCACCTTTCTGATACCTTCTGGCTCCGTTAGTGCAACTGTGTGGTCTTTTTCATCTATTGTGTAATCCCCTATTTCCTTTTCCTCTCCAGTTTCTTCGTCTCTTACTTTTTTCGCTTTCTTCAATCTACGAACCAGCTTATCTATGGTATAGTAAAGTTCGGTAGACTCTTCCGCAGGCCCAGAAATAATAAGCGGAGTACGTGCCTCATCAATAAGAATGTTGTCAATTTCATCAACTATAGTATAATGAAAACCTCGTTGAACCCGCTCTTCCAGGCTGCTCGCCATATTATCCCTTAAATAATCAAATCCAAACTCGTTATTAGTTCCATGTACTATATCACAGGCATAGGCTTTTTTTCTTTCAGGAGGGCTCATACCATTTTGAATTACCCCAACGGAAAGACCTAAAAATTCATACACAGGTCCCATCCATTCCCGGTCACGCCTGGCAAGATAATCATTTACTGTAACTATATGCACCCCCTTTCCTTCAAGACCGTTTAAATAAGCTACCAGAGTAGCCACAAGGGTTTTTCCTTCACCATTTGCCATCTCAGCAATAGCCCCCCGATGTAAAACTATTCCACCTATTAACTGGACATCGTGATGGCGAAGACCGATAGTTCTTTTTGCTACCTCTCTTACCACGGCAAAAGCTTCCGGTAGAATATCATCCAGGGTTTCTTCCTTTTTGAGTCTGCCGCGAAATTCATCGGTTTTTGCCTGAAGAGCCTTATCTGACAATCTGGAAATCTTTTTCTCTAAAGAATTTATCCTGTTAACAAGCGGGAGAAGTTTCTTTATACTTCTTTGTTGACTTGTTCCAAAAACTTTTCCCAAGAGTTTTCCTATCATGGCAAAAAACTCCTTTTTATATAATTTTCACTTACTGTGTGTTAATTATTATACCAAGTTTGATTTGAGAGACAAGGGGGAGCGGGAAGAGGAAAAATCAAGGATTTACAATGACAGGCGAGACGCCTGTCCTACTAGCCACAGATGCACCTCTTGCCATTTATTTATACCAAATAAGGAGGGCTCCTTCATTCTCCATTTTTACTCTTATTTTCTATTATAGACCCCTACCTCGGTATACCCTCAAGCTCCAGAAGTCTTTTCTTCAATTCAATCCCTGCTGAAAAACCGCCTAATCCACCATCTTCCCGTATAACTCTGTGGCAGGGAACAATAACAGGAAAAGGGTTTTTACTTAAAGCCTGTCCTACAGCCCGATAGGCTTTAGACCTAACTTTTTGTGCAACCCATTTGTAACTTCTCAGCTTCCCGTAGGGTATTTTTCCAACTTCTATTAGAACTTTCCGGGTAAAAGGGGGAAGATTCATCTCAAGAGGATAAGCTGGAAAATCTACCCTTTCCCCGCGAAGATAACAGGCTAAATCCTTTTTAACAGCGGTAAGAAGGAGAGACGGTAAGATTTCTCTATCACGCATAATGTTTTCTCCTCCACACATTATGCACAGCACATCCTCTTTATCCTTCCCCAGTACTATTTGTTTTAATCTCTCAGCGCAAACCATAATTCCGAGCCACAGATTATCTTTTCCCACTATGTCCCAGGTCATTATCATTAACCTCCTAAATTTTTGTAAATTATTTAATCAATGAAACGCAGGCTATCGTTCATTTTTATCCAGCCAATTTTTCACAAGTTTTCCCCTTTTTTCTCCTATTCCAGGCACGTCCATAAGCTCTTTTAGGCTTGCTTTCTTTACCCCGTCCAGGGATTTTAAATGTGAAAGAAGAAGTTTTTTTGTCTGCTCCCCTATTCCTGGAATCTTTTCCAGTTCAGATTCTGTAATTTTTTTCTGCCTTTTTTTAATGTGATATGAGTGAGCAAAGCGATGAGCCTCATCCCGTACTCTCTGGAGAAGCTTCATAGCAGGTGAATTTAACGGTATATCTACGGGAGCACTCCGGGTGGGGAGAAAAACCTGTTCCATCTCTTTAGCCAGCCCCACAACAAAAATTTGCTGTAAATTAAGCTCTTTTAGTGCTCTACTGCAGATGCCAACCTGACCTTTCCCTCCATCTATCAGAACAAGCTGAGGAAGCTCTTTTCTTTCTCTTAAAACTTTCCTGTAACGGCGCTTAATCACTTCCTCTAACATAGCAAAATCATCAATTCTTTGAATGGTTTTAATCTTGAATTTTCTATACTCAGATTTTTCAGGCTGCCCTTCCTCAAATACAACCACAGAACCTGTAGCCTCGCATCCTGCAATATTGGAGACATCCACACCCTCTATCCTCAAAGGAAGCCTGGAAAGCTCAAGATACTCTTTTAACTGAAAAAGGGCTTTGTCGTTACCCGTGCTTTTTGTCTGTGTAAGTAAAAGCTTCGCATTCTCTGCTGCCAGTCTCAAAAGCCTTTTTTTATCCCCATTTTGCGGGAAAAGTATCCTTACCCTCTCTCCCTTTTTTTGAGTAAGCCAGGAAATTATCTCTTTCTTCTCCTCAATTTTCCCGGGAACAACTATTTGCGATGGAAGAAATGAGGCCCGAGCGTAGTACTGTTTAACGAAAGATGTTAAAATATCCCTCCCTGTATCCTCGCTATCTATATTCAGTAAAAAATGATTTCTATCCACAACATTCCCCTCTCTTATGGGAAAAACCACCACACAGGCATCTTTTCCTTCTCGGGCAATAGCAATGACATCAATGTCCTCTCCTGGAAATGAAGTAACAGTTTGCTTTTGACCCATGCGTTCAATGGCTCGGATAGCATCTCTTATATTTGCCGCCCGTTCAAACTCCTGATTCTGCGATGCTTTCAGCATAGCGCACCTCAGAGCTAAAATCAGGCTCTCATAGTGTCCCTGAAGAAAAAGAAAGACACCTTTAACCAGAAACTCATAATCCTCTTTATTTATTCTGCCCACACAGGGAGCACTACATTCTTTTATATAGAAATTGAGACAGGGTGAAAGACGATTTTTGAATTTATCCCTGCATCTTCGTAAAGGGAAAAGACGATGAATTAATCTCAAGGTTTTTTTTGCTGCCTTCACATTGGTATAAGGACCAAAGTAGGTGGAACCATCTCTTTTTGGATTTCGTGTTAAAAAGGCTCTGGGGAAATCCTCATTGGTAGAAAGTTTTATATAGGGGTAGGATTTATCGTCCCTGAATCTTATGTTGTATTTAGGATGATGATGTTTTATAAGGTTAGATTCTAAAAGAAAAGCTTCCGCCTCGGATTGAGTGACAATCCAATCCATATCCTCTATTCTGGAAACAAAAGCACCAATGCGGGGAGAAAACTCCCCCTTCTGAAAATAAGATTTAACCCTTTTTTTCAAAGAAAGAGCCTTTCCTATATAGAGAATCCTCCCCTTTTTATCTTTAAAAAGATAAACTCCTGCTTTCTCAGGAACAAGTTTTAATTTTTGCTTAAGAGTCAATGCTCATCAACCCGTTTTATCCAGAAATTCTTTTATTCTCTCAAGTGATTCATTAACTCTCTTAAAGTCAAATTCTATTATATTACATTTCAGTCTTTTTTCCAGCTCTAAAACCCAGAGTCCTTTGCCCTTTGTAAGGTTTTTTCCCCGGTAAATTTTATGGGCAGAACAGCAGGGAGAACGAGCTATAGCAATTATCAAAAGCTTTTTATCCTCTAATATTCTTTCAGTTGCTTCTTGAACATCAGCAGCAAGAGAAGATAAAAACCCTTGAAAACCTGCAAGATTTTCCCATATATCCTGAGTTTTTTTCTCTCTTTTGCCGGCAAAAAGAAACTCAGGGCAGGGGAGCTGATAGATATATATAGGATAGTTGCTGAAAAACTTTAAAAGCTTTTGAGTGGCAAGGGGAGTAAAAGATTCTCCCGCCCGGACGGATTGATTCAAAAGGCAGTGGGATACAAAAACAATCCTTTCTTTATTCACTCTTATTCTTTTTAAAAAGAAAGCTCAAATAAGTATCCCCGTATTTTTTTTGAGTTATTGGCTCAAATCTTTGACGCTTAAGATTTATCTTCTCTTGCGGGGAGTGCTGAACTATTATCTGTGCCTGATAGGGGTTTAATTCCTGGATAACATCAAGAGTTTTATTTTGCAAATCTTTAAAGTAAGGAGGTCCTATAAAGATAAAAGGAAAATTTTCCCTCTCTAAAAGAAACAAAAGAGTCTGCAGAACATCTTTTTGATAGATTTTTGCTTTTGATAAAAAACCACAATGAAATAAGTTTTCCCTGATAATTCTCACACACTCCACATCAATCTCAACAAATGTAGCCTCACTTGCACCTCTTGAAAGAGCCTCTATTCCAACTGCGCCTGAGCCGGCATAAAGGTCGAGAAATTTTTTTTCCTCTATGGCGTCTCCCAGAACATCAAACAAAGACTTTCTCACTCTGGATAAAAGTGGACGGGTAGAGGGCCCCTTCTTAGTCTTTATTTTCTTTCCCCTGGCAATACCGCCCGTTACCCTCATAAATTTTTCCCACTACAAACTAAAATATATCCCCCATCCCAAAATAAAAGCGTGGCTCTCCCTCATCACCAATTCCATAGTCAAGACGAATAGGACCAAGGGGAGTATTCATCCTTATACCAAAGCCATAACCCATTCTAAAGTTTTCTTCATACTCACCCGGGTTTGAAATGTTACCCGCATCAAGGAAAAGATAGCTTAAAAAATTTTCACTAAGAGGAACCCGAAACTCAGCTGTCCCGAGCAAAACTTGAGAGCCTCTGAACTCATTAGCCATATAACCTCTTAAAGTATCCTGTCCCCCTACATAAAACTGCTCATCAATGGGAAGGTCCACACCCCATCTTCCCCTTAATCGGAGTGCTAAGGTAGGCTGAGTCCATAACCTCCCGTAACGAAAATAATTTCTCGTCTCCACAGAATACTTTGTAAAATCAACATCCCCTCCTAAAAAACCCCCACTTTTTTCCACGGATAAAAGTGCATAAAATCCTGCATAAGGGCTAAAAACCTCATCTCTTAGCCGTGAGTCCCAAGCTATGCCAGGTTTTAAGCTTTGATAAGTTCTCTCACCTTCTTCCAGGTCTTCAGGTAAAGCTTTGCCTTCAATCTCACTTATAGTGGACGTTTCTCTTTTAAAGTTGATAAAAACATTAAAATTGCTAAACCAGGGGCGTCCCAGACTGATTTCTCCACCTATCACGTTTTTAACATAACCCTCATCAGCGTCGTAAAACCT
>JACUUP010000060.1 GCA_014859225.1 Candidatus Aerophobota bacterium | reverse complement strand
GGGGTGAAAAATGTGTCTGGCAATACCAGTTAAATTAGCTGCAAAAGAGCAAGATAGAGGTTGGGTCAAAATAGGTGATATCCAAAGAGAGATAAGTCTTGCTATTTTACCTGAGGCAAAGGTAGGTGATTATGTTCTTGTCCATGCGGGATTTGCCATAAGCAAAGTTGAAGAAAAAGAGGCACAGGAGTTATTTGAGCTTTTATCCACAATAAAGTGAATGACATAGCATGAAATATATTTCTGAGTTTAGAGAAAAGAAACTGGTTGAGCATATCAGCCGTAAAATAGAAAGAATAGCTCAGGATGTGGGAAGAAAGGTAAAGCTTATGGAGGTATGTGGAACCCATGCCATGGCTATTCTTAAGTTTGGAATAAGGCAGCTGATTCCTCTTAGCGTGAAACTCTTATCGGGTCCTGGATGTCCGGTATGTGTTACTCCCAATCTATATATAGATACAGCCTGTGCCTATGCAAGAAAAGGTTTTTTAATAGCAACCTTTGGGGATATGATGAAAGTTCCTGGCTCTGATGGTAGTTTAAGTGAGGAAAAATCCAAGGGAGGAAAGGTAAAGGTAGTCTACTCCTCTATGGATGCTTTAAAATTGGCTGCATCTTTTCCAGAAGAAAGGGTTGTTTTTTTGGGAATTGGTTTTGAAACTACCGCTCCTACAGTGGCAGCTTCAATATCTTTGGCTCGTCAGCAAAATATCAAAAACTTTATGGTTCTTTGCGGGCACAAGCTCATTCCACCGGCAATGAAAGCTCTTGTTGAAGCGGATGAAGTTAAGATAGATGGTTTTCTTTGCCCCGGCCATGTGAGCAGTATTATCGGGAGCAAAGCTTATGAATTTATAGCCAGAGATTATAACATTCCCTGTGTGGTGGCAGGTTTTGAGCCTGTGGATATTCTTCAGGCAATATATCTTCTCCTCTCTCAGATTTGTCACGGTGAGGCAAAAGTGGAGAATGAATATACGAGGGTAGTTACGCCACAGGGTAATCTAAAGGCTAAGGAGCTTATGGCAAAAGTATTTAATTTGAACAGTTCCGAGTGGAGAGGTATAGGAGAGATTGAGGATAGTGGTCTTAGTTTAGCTGAAAATTATGCTTTTTATGATGCTCAGCTTCGTTTTCCTGTTGAGATTATCTCATCCAGGGAGATGGAAGGTTGCAGGTGCGGTGAAGTGCTGAGGGGTTTAATTGAGCCTGAGGAATGCAGCTTATTTGGGAATTTTTGTAATCCTTCAAATCCCTCTGGTCCCTGTATGGTTTCTATTGAAGGCGCCTGTAATATTTATTATCGCTTTGCAGGCAAATATGACTAAAATGAAAGAAGTAATTAGCTTAGCTCACGGTAGCGGTGGTAAGTTAACTCAGGAACTTATAAAGAACTTTTTTCTACCCTCCTTTAATAATCCTTTTCTTGCTCCCCTCACTGATTCTGCGGTTGTTGAAATGAATGGAGTGAAGTTTGCCTTTACTACCGACTCTTATGTAATAAAGCCGCTTTTTTTCCCGGGTGGAGACATAGGGAAATTGTCTGTTGCAGGAACAATAAATGACCTTGCCGTGGCTGGGGCAAAGCCTGTTTTTATCACCTGTGGGTTCATTATAGAGGAAGGGCTGCCTTTGGCAGCTCTCAAGAAAATAGTATCATCTATTGAACAAACAGCAAGATGTGCCGGGGTTGAGGTTGTAGCTGGAGATACAAAAGTGGTGGAAAAGGGAAGTGCCGATGGTATATTTATCAATACAACTGGTATAGGAGTCATTCCCCCGCAAATAAATTTAAAAATCGCATCGCTTAAAATTGGCGATTACATAATAATAAACGGGACAGTGGGTGACCACTCGGTTGCCGTTCTTTCCAGTAGAGAAGAGCTCGGATTTGAAGAATCCATAGAAAGTGATTGTGCTCCTCTTTATGATTTGGTAAAGGCAATTAAACCATGGTGGAGGTTCATCAAGTTTATGAGGGACCCAACAAGGGGGGGGATAGCAGGAATTTCAAACGAAATTGCACAGGGACAAAATTTTGCTATTAAAATTCAAGAAGAAAATGTTCCCCTGAGAGAGGAGACAAAAGCTTTGTGCGAGCTTCTGGGGATTGACCCTCTTTATCTTGCAAATGAAGGTAAGATTATTTTTTTTGTTGAAAGGGAAAAGGCAGAAGATATTTTAAAGGCTCTGCGTATTCATGCCCTGGGAAAAAATGCTAACATAATAGGTGAAATTGTAGCTGAGCCGGTGGGGAAGGTATACCTTGAAACAAGCATTGGAACAAAAAGAGTTCTTGATATGTTAATTGAAGACCAACTGCCCAGAATATGCTGAATATGATAAAAGGAGCAAAAAGTGCCAGGATTTAAGGTGCCAGAAATTACAATTCAGCGGCTTTCTATTTACCTTAGAGCTTTGAAAAAATTTACAGATGAGGGCATTCTTTCCTCGCAGGGATTGGCAAGATTAGTTGGGACTACGGCGGCTCAGGTTAGAAAAGACCTTGCTTATTTCGGAGAGTTTGGGATACCCGGGCAGGGATATAATATTGGAAAGTTAAAACAGGAAATCAGACATATTCTTGCAGTTGATAAGGAGTGGAGATTGGCTCTGGTGGGAGCGGGTAAACTGGGCACAGCTCTTCTTGCTTATCCTGGATTTAAAAGAGAGGAATTTAAAATTATAGCTGTTTTTGATAATGACCCTAAAAAGATAGGCAAGAAAGTAGAAGGGATAACGATTGAACCTGTGGAGAAGATAACTGATATCTTGCTTGAATATGAGGTAAAGATAGGGATACTGACAACTCCAGCAGACGTGGCTCAGAGCGTGGTAGATAAAATGATAGAAGGGGGTGTGAGGGGTATTTTAAATTTCGCCCCTGTTCATTTAAAGATTCCTGAAAAGATAAAGCTAAAGAATGTGGATTTGTCCATGGAACTTGAGGCTCTGTCTTATTTTTTAGCAAAAGAAGCTAAACACAGAAAGGCAAAGGGTAGAACATGAGAAAACAAAAGGTAGAAACTGAGCAGGAGAAAAAAATATTTTTTCTTTCCGTCTCTCCTCATATAAAGGACAGATTAGCGGTTTCTCGTTTGATGCGGGATTTAATTATTGCTCTTTTACCGGCTATGGGTTTCAGTATTTATTTTTTTCGCTTAAGAGCGGTTGAGCTTATTTTAACCTGTGCTTTTTTTAGTGTGGTTTCTGAGTATGCTTTCTTAAAATTGCGGCGTAAAGCTTTGCCCAAAGAATCCAGCGCTCTTTTAACTGGTATTCTTCTGGCTTTAGTTCTTCCTCCCAATCTTCCTCTGTGGGCTGCAGCTATGGGGGCTGTATTTGCCGTAATTTTTGGAAAACAGATATTTGGAGGTCTGGGTTACAATATATTTAATCCAGCTTTAATAGGAAGAGCTTTCCTGATGGCTACTTTTCCTGTACTTATGACTACCTGGGCATTGCCTTTCACTCTGGATGCTGTAACAGGTGCTACGCCACTTGGACTTATGAAATTTGAATCTCAGCTAACCTCTATATACAGCCTTTTTTGGGGAAATGTATCAGGTTCCCTGGGTGAAACATCTACATTTGCCCTTTTAATTGGAGCAGTTTATCTTTTTGTTAAAAGATGTATAGATTGGAGAATCCCTGTTTTTTATCTTGCTACAGCTGCCGTTTTTACTGGCATTACCTTCCTCTTTAACCCTAACTATGGAAGTCCTTTATTTCATCTTCTTGCAGGGGGACTTATCTTAGGAGCTTTTTTTATGGCTACCGACCCTGTTACTACACCGGTCTCCAAAAAAGGAAGAATAATATTTGCCGTGGGAGCGGGAGTTCTGGTTGTCGTTATAAGGTTGTGGGGAGGTTATCCAGAAGGGGTAATGTTTTCCATTCTCTTTATGAATGCGGTTACTCCAATTTTAAACAGATATATAAAATCAAGAGTATTGGGAGGTGGATGAAAAGTGAAAAAATCTCATCATATGATTCTTACTTTAACCTTAATTGGAGTTATCTCCAGCGGTGCCCTGGTAGGAGTTTATACCTATACTTATCCTGCAATAGAGGCTAATCGGCAAAAAGCTTTGGAAGAAGCGATTTTTCAAGTCTTACCCGGAGCTGAGCGCTATGAAACTATCATTAAAGATGAAAAAAAGATATATCAGGGGATTGATTCTGCAGGAAATATTGTAGGTTATGCATTCGTGGGAGAAGCTCCTGGATATCAGGGCATAATAAAGCTTATGATTGGAGTTGAGCCTGAATTTAAAAAGACATTCGCTATCCAGGTGCTTGAATCTGTAGAAACTCCCGGGCTTGGCCAGAAGATAGATGAGCCTGGATTTCGTCAGCAGTTCCATGGGTTACATATCACGCCTTATGTAGAACTTGTTAAGAGAGAACCTGTTGCTCCTAACCAAATTCAGGCTATAACCGGCGCTACTATTTCCTCAGAAACAGTTGTAAGTATAGTGAACTCAACTATAAACAAGGTAAGAGAACTTTTAGAGGGGTCAGGTCTTGCAATATAACATTTTGGCATTTATGTAGTTCATGTATTAGATTGAAACTGAGTAGATATGTGATATTGCAAGACCTGACCCCTCTAATTTTTCTCAAAGATAACCCTTCCATCAGGAAAATCCACCTTGATACGGTCTCCTTCTTTAAACTCTCCTTCTAAAATTTTCATGGCAAGGGGGTCGAGGATTTCTTTTTGCATGATTCTTTTTAGGGGTCTTGCTCCAAATACCGGGTCGTAACCTTTTTCGGCTATAAATTCCTTTGTCCTGGGTGTTAAGAAAATTTCAATATGTTTATCAGAAAGTCTTTTCTGAACAAGTCTAACTTGAATGTCCACTATTTTTCTGAGATTTTCCTGGGTTAATCTGTTGAATACAATTATCTCGTCAATACGGTTCAAGAATTCAGGGCGAAACTGGGCTCTAAGAGCTTCTCTTATTTTTTGCTTTATCTCTTCTTTTTCACTCAACTGTTCAATCCACTTGCTACCCACATTTGATGTCATTGTTACTACACTATTTTTGAAATCCACTATTTTTCCCTGTCCGTCGGTTAGTCTACCATCGTCCAGAATTTGCAAAAGGATATTAAAAACATCAGGATGTGCCTTTTCAATTTCGTCAAATAAAATGACGGTGTAGGGTCTTCGCCGAACAGGTTCGGTTAACTGACCTCCCTCTTCATATCCTACATATCCCGGGGGTGCACCGATTAGTCTTGATACGGTGTGGCGCTCCATATACTCTGACATATCAAATCTAATCATAGCCTGTTCATCATCAAAGAGAAATTCAGCCAGAGCTTTCGCAAGTTCTGTTTTCCCCACACCTGTTGGTCCCAAGAATATGAAAGAGCCTAAGGGTCTGTTGGGGTCCTGTAATCCAGCTCTTGCTCTCCTTATGGCATTGGATACCGCAACAACTGCCTCATCCTGTCCCACGACCCTTGTTTTTATTCTCTCTTCCATCCTGGTAAGTTTTTCTCTTTCTCCCTCCAGAAGTCTTGTGAGGGGTATACCTCTCCATTCGGATACAATCTCTGCAATATCTTCTTCCTCAACTTCTTCTTTCAACATTTTTCTTTCTTTTTGCAGTTCTGTTAGTTTTTTATTTTCTTCCTTAAGCTGGTTTTCCAATTGAATTAGTTTTCCATAGCGAAGCTCGGCTGCCTTTTCCAGATTCCCCTCTCTTTCTGCTCTAACTGACTTGTCCCGGGTAGTCTCTATTTCTCTTTTAATGTTACCTATCTTCTGGATTATTTCCTTTTCCTTTTGCCAGTGGGCTTTGAGGCCATTAACTTCTTCTTTTAAATTAGCAAGTTCTTCCTCTAATTTTTCCAATCTTTTCCTGGATGCTTCATCTTTTTCCTTTTTTAAAGCCTGGCGCTCAATTTCAAGTTGCATTATCCTGCGTTCAATCTCATCTATTTCCGTTGGTCTTGAGTCTATCTCCATTCTAATTCTCGCCGCTGCCTCATCCACGAGGTCAATCGCTTTATCAGGCAGGAATCTATCAGTTATATACCTGTGAGAAAGTGTAGCCGCAGCTCCCAGAGCAGAATCTTTTATTTTGACTCCGTGGTGTGCTTCGTATCTTTCTTTAAGTCCTCTGAGGATTGCCACGGTCTCCTCCAACGTTGGCTCTCTTGTAATCACAATCTGGAATCTTCTCTCAAGTGCCGCATCTTTTTCTATATGTTTCCTGTACTCATCAAGGGTGGTTGCTCCAATACAGCGAAGCTCTCCCCGGGCAAGAGCCGGTTTTAGCATATTTGATGCATCTACCGCTCCTTCGGCTGCACCTGCACCTACAACTGTATGCAGCTCATCAATAAAGAGGATGATTTGACCCTCTTTTTCTTTTATCTCTTTTAACAGGGCTTTGAGCCTGTCTTCAAATTCTCCACGAAATTTAGTTCCCGCTATAAGCGCTCCCATGTCAAGAGCAAGCACTTTTTTATTCTTCAGTCCCTCCGGAACATCTCCCGCCACAATTCTTTGTGCAAGTCCTTCCACAATGGCAGTTTTTCCCACCCCGGGTTCGCCAATTAGCACAGGATTGTTTTTGGTTCTCCTTGAGAGGATTTGAATAACTCTTCTTATTTCAGTATCTCTTCCTATGACAGGGTCGAGCTTTCCCTGAGAGGCAAGTTGGGTTAGGTCGCGGGTGAATCTTTGCAGAGCCTGATATTTTTCCTCGGGACTCTGGTCAGTAACTCTCTGGGTTCCCCTTATACCTGCAAGGGATTTTAAGAGATTATCTTTGTTAGCACCAACTTCCTTTAAAATTTTCCCTGCAGGAAAGCTTGTATCCTCAGAAAGTGCCAGAAGCAGATGTTCTGTGCTTATATACTCGTCTTTAAGATTCGCTGCCTCTTTTCCTGCCCTCTCCAGAGTTTTTTTTAAGTTAGCGGATATGTAAATGCCTGTTCCTCCTCCAAGAACTTTAGGCAGTCTATCCAGCTCTGAATTTATTTTGTTCATTAGCTGAACCTGGCTGACCCCCAGATTTTGCAAAACAGAGGTTGCTACTCCCTCTTTATCTTCCAGCAAAGCAAGGAGTAGGTGTTCTGGAGTAATTTCCTGACTATTTTTTTGCTCTGCTATTTCCTGAGCTTTTTGAACAGCCTCCTGAGCTTTTATAGTTAATTTATCCCATTTAAACATTTATATCACCTTTTAGATATTTAATTTTGAACTCACTCCTGAAATTCTATTTAAAAAGAAGATGGGGTCAACCACCCAATCTTCTTCTCAAATCATTTTCCAAAGAAGGGGTAGATAAGCGGGTGAGAAGTTTCTTAGAAGGTTGCAAACGTTTTCGTTGATTTTATTGTGATTGATATATTTAGTTGACAAATTGTAGTGTTGTGCCTTTATTTTTCCCGCTTTTTTCCTTTAGTCTGTTAACAAAATAACAAACGCGCCCTCTTGACAGTGGGGCTTTGTAAATATATAATAAAAATGTTTATAATAACGTTTGCATAAACGAGAAAGCTTTCTAAATGGAAAACATAACAATAAAAGATGTGGCAAGGAAAGTAGGAGTTTCAGCAAGTACTGTTTCCAGAGTCATGCGGGGGAAAGCCAACATTAGCCCTGAGACAACAAAAAGGGTTCTCCAGCATGTGAAAAAGATGGGTTACTTTCCCGACAGCGGTGCAAGGGCTATGGTTAAAAAGGAGACAAAGACAATAGGGGTAAGTGTTTCTGATATATCCAACCCCTTTTATCCTCCCCTGATAAGAGGAATTGAGAATACTGTCAATAAATTTGCTTATAGTATAATTCTCTGCAATACAGATGAGGATACAAAAAAAGAGGAACAGTACCTCAAAATAATGCTGGAAAAAAGAATTGATGGTTTAATTGTATCACCGACCAGTCCTAAGATTCCCATTCTCAAAATGTTTGAGATAAGAAATATACCCATTGTTTGTATTGACAGATCCCTTGAGAATATAGAAGCGGATACGGTTTGTGTGGATAATGCTCATGGAGCATTTATGGCAACTGAACATTTAATTAAGCTGGGTCACAAGAGAGTTGCCATTGTCACCGGGATAAAAGGAATTGCAACCACTGAGGAAAGACTTAAAGGTTACTTAGATGCTTTAACTCGCTACGGGATTGAGAAAGATTTATCTTTAATAGTCAGGGGAAACTCTACAATTCAGGGAAGTATAGAAGCTACTAAAAGCTTATTTAAACTGAAATCTCCACCCACTTGCATTTTCTCTGCCAACAATTTAATGCTGATAGGTACATACATAGCCCTGAAAAAATTAAAAAAGAGAATTCCAGAAGATATCGCCGTTATAGGCTTTGATGATTTTGACTGGGCTGAGGCTCTCGCTCCAACTCCGACAGTAGTCTCCCAACCTAACTACACCATAGGGGCTACAGCAGCTCAAATACTTATGCAAAGGATATTGAAGGAAGGACCTCAAACCAGGCAAAATATCACTCTAAAAACAGAACTAATTATCAGGCAATCCTGTGGTGCTAAATGTGGTGCTAAATGAGGCACTTTGATTAACTTATTACACGGAGCGATTTGCTATGTCCAAGTTTTATGTTCCTGAACAAAAAAGAGTATTAATAATAGTAGCGAATCAG
>JACUUP010000241.1 GCA_014859225.1 Candidatus Aerophobota bacterium | reverse complement strand
TCATAAGGCGAACCTGCGGGAGGGCAAATTCCTGAAAGACTGTTCTTGATAATGTAACAGGTGATATAAGCATAGCAAAGAGGAGAGAAAGCAGAAAATAAACTCAGTTATTTAAAGAGGCAGATTATGATTTATCATTCCGAGAAACTAATCAATGAATTAAATGTGATGGCAGAAAAGCTTCGTCTTGATGCTCTTACGATGATTCACAGAAGGGGGCAGGGACATCCGGGCGGCTCTTTATCCATAGCAGAGATTATTGCAGCTCTTTTTTTTCATCATCTCAGGATTGACCCTCAAAACCCTTCCTGGGATATGCGTGACAGGTTTATTTTAAGCAAAGGGCATGCCTGTGCAACACTGTATAGTGCACTTGCTCGCAGGGGATTTTTCCCCGTGGAGGAGCTAAAAACCTGGGGCGAGCTCGCTTCCCGTCTGCAGGGTCACCCTGACAGGTTAAAGACTCCAGGTGTTGAGATGAGCTCGGGTTTTCTTGGACACGGTGTAGCTATTGGTGTTGGGCTGTGTTTAGCAGCCCGCATTAAGGAGCAAAGTTTTCACACCTACGTTTTATCAGGAGATGGGGAGTGTCAGGCAGGAATTTTATGGGAAGGGGCAATGGCTGCAGGAAAATATAAACTGTCCAATTTAACGGCAATTGTTGATTACAACGATGTTCAGCTTGATGGTCCGGTTCACGAAATTATGCCTCTTGAGCCTTTTGTGGAAAAATGGGCATCTTTCAACTTTGAGGTTTTACAGATTAACGGTCATAATATGAGGGAAGTTTTGGATGCGCTTGATATGAGTTTAGAAATTCATGACAGACCAACAGTGATTATTGCTCATACTACAAAGGGAAAGGGGGTCTCCTTTATGGAAAACAAAGCTTGCTGGCATGGAAGAGCACCAGATGATGAGGAGTTTAGGCGAGCTAAGCTTGAGCTTTCAGGGGAGGCAGGTTAATGGAAAAAGCATCTTTTCGTGAGGCTTTTGGGAAAACACTGGTTGAAGTGGGAGCGGAAAACCCCAATGTAGTCGTGCTCGTTGCTGATGTTTCCTCATCTATTATGACCGATTATTTTGCAGAAAAGTTCCCGGAGCGTTTTTTTAATGTAGGAATTCAAGAGGCGGGGATGGTTGATGTTGCTGTTGGTTTTGCCCTTGCCGGGATGGTTCCTTTTGTCAATACCTTTGCTGGACTTTTCCTCAGAGCACTTGAGCAGATAAGAACCTGCGTAGCTTATGCCAGGACAAATGTAAAGATAGTAGGAGGATATGCAGGTCTATCTGATTTTAAAGATGGTCCAACACATCATTCAATTATGGATATTGCTGTAATGCGGGCTATGCCTGATTTTGTCATTGTTGGCCCTTCTGATGCAACTGAGGTAAAAAAGCTTCTTCCTCTTGTGGCAAAGCATGATGGACCGGTCTACATCCGCATAAGTAGAGCAGATACACCAGTTATCTTCAGTGATGAGCATGAGGTTGAGA
>JACUUP010000059.1 GCA_014859225.1 Candidatus Aerophobota bacterium | reverse complement strand
TAACCCCTGGCATATTCCCTTTTCAAAAGCATATACCGAAAGAATCGCTAACCTCGCCATTGAAGTTATAGAAAAATATAATATCCAACTTATAGATTCCTACTACATTCTCCCTTATAGCATTGCCGCATTTATTGCCAAGAATATTACTGGAAGACCTCAAATCCTCCGCCATGCAGGAAGCGATATGGGTAAACTTCTCACATCATCGTCCTATAATACCCTCTTTAAGAATATTTTTGAGAGGGTAGATAAAATCATTACTATACCCCCTTTAAAAGAAATGTTCCTCTCTCTGGGAATATCTGAATTGAAAATCGCCTTTGATGAGAAAATGAGCGTTGACACAAAAGCTTTTAACCCGGAAGTTTCTCCATTTCCTCTTTCTCAATACACCAATAGAGAAATCCCCAAGTCTCCTATAATCACCTATATTGGAAAGATCAACTACTACTGGAAAACTAAAGGGCTCTACGAGCTCATAGAAGCAGTGAAACAAATAAAAAATGATTTTTTGTTATTATTTGTGGCAAATGGGAGGGGATTACGTGAATTTCAAAATCTGGTGCGAGAGAAAAATCTGGAAAAACACTCAATTTTTCTCGGTTTTGTTCCTCCCTGGAAAATACCCTCCATAATCAAACTTTCGACCTGCATAGTTGTACCCGAGAAAGAATTTCCTATCCAATATCATACACCCATTCTTCCAAGGGAAGTAATGGCAGTTGGAAAATGTCTCATCCTTAGTAAGGAACTTTACAACAAGCAAAGTTATGGAAATCTGACGGATGGAGAAAATATTTTGCTAATAGACCCCAAAAATATAAAACAATTCAGGAGAATAATTGAGGATATAATTAGACATCCAGATACTGCATCAAGAATTGGACAGAACGCTTACAAATTTTCAAGACAAATAGAGAATTTCAACGAATATATTAACCTTACAATAGATCTGTATTCTTCTGTTATTGATAACTTTTAAAAATACCTCAAAGCTACTACAATAACACAATAGATGCAAAAATATATAAGGGGGAAAAATAAAGTCGAGCTCGTTATTTAAGGTATAATTCTTTTTGGCTTTTATTAGAAAGTTCAGAGGCCAAAATCCAATCTTCCGAACCTCAGAATTTCATGTTTGTCGTCCATTGGGTGGAATAATATCGGAATGCATTTACCATTATATGCGTCAGCAATCATTTCGAAATAAAGCTGTAGTAAATATGTCGGGCACAGTAGGACAATTCAGAGTTCCAGTAAATTTTATTAGAACCGAAGCTATACCATTGCCACCATTTTTAGAACAAAAACATATTGAAAAAAAATTGAAGAACTTTTTACTCGTGCTGATGTCATTGAAGGAGCAGCTAAGCTTACACAAGAACATTGTGAGAAAATGACCCAATCAATCCTTGCTAAAGCATTCCGGGGCGAATTAGTTCCTCAAGATGCTATCGATGATGAAATATTTTAATTCTTTTCCATCGTAGGAAAACCGGGGCGGGGCTGATTTTAGGAAGATATTGCAAAGGATAAAAGAAAGGAATTTAAGAGTTTAATTAGTAGATATGAAAGTAGAAATTAAACGCAGTAAAAGACGAAAAAAGACAATAAGTGCCAGGCTTGATGGAGATATAATGTATGTTTATGCTCCGGTAGATACGCCGGAAAAAGAACTGCATAAAATCATAAAAAATTTTGAGAAGAGATTTGCCAGACGAAATCTAAAAAGAGAGCTCAATAAAGAACATAATCTTAGAGAAGTATTTAATAAGTTAAACAAAAAATATTTTGATGGAAAGATTAAAATTAAATCAATTGAATATGTCACAGTTCAGCAGAGTAAATATGGCTGTTGTAATTATAAAAAGAAAACAATACGCCTATCTCATTATATTGCCCAGATGCCAGACTGGGTAAGGGATTATGTTATTATACATGAGATGGCCCATATTTTGCAGCCGAATCACAGTAAAGCGTTCTGGGATATGGTCTATCGCTATAAGTTGGCAGAGAGAGCACGGGGATTTCTTATTGCTAAAAAAATGGAAGACAATCAAGAATTAGATATTGAGTAAATGATCCTGAATATAAAAAAAATAAATCTGTCCCCTTTTTATTTTTCCATAATTAACTCAAGGTAGGACTTTCTGGTCAATGAGTTAACAGAAATACCCAATCTATGAAGCAGGCTGAAGATTTTATCTTTTTCATCCATATTCTCTGCTTCCACCTCTACAAAATCTCCTAAGTTTTCCACCTCATCAAGAAAAATCTTCAGTCCCTGCCAGGAATACATTCCTCTTTTCTTTATCACCCGCCGCACTTCATTAAAACCAAGAGCTTTGAGCAGGTCAAATATCTTTCCCTTTACCTCAATTTCCAGCTCATCTCTTGTCTTGGTATCTAAATCAACCTTCGCTCCTTTATAGGCAAGAAAGAGCCTTTTCCCTGCCTCTCTTACCCTCAGAGCCTCATCTTTTAATTTGAAATCAACGCAAGGATGAGTAAAGTAGGTATCAATTTGTTTTTCCTCTTTTACAAAAGCTGCACCTATCATTGAAAGCTTTTTTTCTACATCCTCTTTATTTATCTTTGCCTTTATTTCAACCTCAAGCATCAGTTACCTCTCTTTGTTGTCTTGATACATTCAAAAGGATACCTACGGCAATAAGCGAGACTACCAGTGAGGAGCCTCCATAGCTAATAAATGGGAGGGCTAAACCTGTAGTGGGTAAAATAACACAGGCAACTCCCATATTTATGATGGCTTGAATGCTTATAAGTGAAGTCAAGCCAATTGCCAGAAGCTTTCCTAAATCATCTTTTGCTCCTTTTGCTATTTTTAATCCTCTTATGGTAAATAAGACAAACATAAAAATAATAAGGGTAGTTCCAATTAATCCAAATTCCTCACCTATTACGGCAAATATAGAATCAGTATGGGGAGTTGGCAGGTAAAAAAGTTTCTCTTTTCCCTGACCCGGCCCCAAACCAAAAATACCGCCTGAGCCAAGAGCAATTCTCAGGCGCATAGGCTGAAACCCAATGCCCAGCGGGTCGCTTGCAGGGTCTAAAAAACCAACTATTCTGTCTTTGCGATACCCCACTTCAAAGATGGAAAAATAAAGAGGTATTATCCCCAACAAGCCAACATAGAGCATATGGCTGAGCTTAACTCCTCCTGCATAAAGAATTACAAAACCCACAAGAGCAATAACGAGGGCAGAGCCAAGGTCAGGTTCAATCATCACCAGAAAGAAAATCAGGGATAAAATCATGAAATAAGGAAGAAAACCTCCAATAAAGCTATCAATTTTATCCTTTTTTCTTATAACTGATGAGGCAAGATATATAATCACGCCCAATTTAGCCAGCTCGCTTGGTTGAAACTGGAAAAAGCCAACAGTTATCCAGCGATGCGTTCCTCTTATTTCCTTTCCCAGACCAGGGACAAAAACTGAAACAAGTAAAAGGATAATAAAGAAAACTATAACCCTGTCCAATTTTTGATAAAAGTGATAGTCAATTTTACTGACCAAAAATAAAAGGCAAAGTCCCAGAATAAACCACTTTAGCTGATTTATTGCCCACCTGAATGTAGCTCCCTGTCCTGCATAGCTAAAGGGAGCACTGGCAGTAAAAACAGCCATTACACCTACAACGGTTAATACAATAGTCACTCCAAATAAAGGCAAATCAAATAGATTTTTTTTCTTCAATTTCTTCCTTTAACTTTCTCACTTCGTTTGCAAACACTTTCCCCCGGTGCCTGTAGCTTGTAAACTCATCCAGACTGGAGCATCCCGGGGAAAGAACCACAGAGTCTCCCTTCTGGCTGAGAGAAAAGGCTACCCTGACTGCCTCAGATAAGCTCTTGCACTCTCTTGCAGGTAAGGCACCTCCCAGCTCTTCTCTGATTCTTTCTTTTGCCTCACCCAGTAGCAAAATAGTTTTAACTTTATCAAAGATTCGGCTCTTAAGATAAGAAAAATCACCCCCTTTATCCCTGCCACCCATTATTAAAATAACAGGGGAGCTAATTGAGGCGAGCATATTTTCTACAGCCGCCTGATTGGTAGCCTTAGAATCATCAATAAACCTCACCCCGTCTATTTCTTTTATGAGTTGTTGACGATGAGGCAAGGGTCTATACTCTGTTAGTGATTCACCTATCAGCTCAGGGGAGACTCCTTCAATTAAAGCAATTCCCACAGCACAAAGGACGTTATCCAGGTTGTGGAATTTCTCAATTTGTAGATTATTGAAGGGAATACAAACAGGCATATTTTTAATATTTGCCATTATCCTGTCATCCTCAACAAATATCCCCTCGGTTAATTTTTGTCTTTGACTGAAAAAAATCACCCTGGCTAAAGTAAACCTGCCAAGAGAGCTAACCTGAGGCTGGTCGTAATTTAAAATGGCAAAATCGTCAGGTCCCATCCTTGGAAGGGGAGCGGCTTTAATTTTCTGGTATTCAAAAAAAGAGCTGTGACGGTCAAGGTGATTAAAACTTAAGTTAAGAATACAATAAATGTGGGGAGAAAAACTAAAAGTTTTTTCCAGTTGAAAGCTGCTCACCTCCGTTATTATTTTGCCGGATAAAAGATGAGGAGAAAATCTCCTTACCAATCGGGAAACAGGAGTGCCAATGTTACCACCAATTAAAGCTTTTATTCCACTTTTTTTAAGTATCTTATAGGTTAAAAAAGTAGTGGTAGTTTTACCATTGGTACCCGTGATAGCTATAATGTTTTTTGCGGGTATAAAAAGGCTAGCAAATTCCAGCTCACTGATAACCTGTATGCCAAGAGATTCTGCTTTTTTAATTATGGGCAGATTGTATGGCACTCCGGGGGAGATAACAATGAAATGTTTTTTCTTCAGCAAATTCTCTTGGTGAGAGCCAAATACCACCTGTATTCCGCATTTTTGCAATGCTTCCTTTTTTTTCAGAGTGGAAAAATTTTTTTCAAGCTCCAAAACCGTAACCTCTGCCCCTTTTTCCTTTAAAAGAAGAGCCGCTTCCTTTCCGCTTTTTCCTAAACCTATAACTAAAACTGATTGGTGGTTTAACATTAACTTTCCCCATTACCTTACCAGAATAAGGCTTAGAAAGGCTACAATAGAGAAAAAGGCAGAGGTTACCCAGAAACCACTGACGATGCTTGATTCTTTTGCTCCATTTAACTCAAAATGATGGTGCAAGGGAGCTATTTTAAAAATCCTTTTCCCGGTCAAACGATACGAGATAACCTGCAGCACAACTGATAGAGCCTCAATCACAAAAACGCCTCCTATGAGTAAAAGTAGAAGCTCCATTTTTAAAAGAATGCCACTTATGGCTAAGGCGCCCCCCAGAGCTTCAGCGCCCACCCCACCCATAAACAGTGTAGCTGGGTACCTGTTGTATCTTAAAAAACCAATCAAAGCTGCCAGAAGAGCAAGCCAGAAAAATGCAAGCTCATCTACCCCCACAGCACCGGTTCTGTTAAAGAGGAAAGATAAATTAACAGTTTTTCCAGCAAAACAGACTATGATAAAAAAAAATGCTGGAGCAATCATACATCCTGCCGTCAACCCATCAAGTCCATCGCTAATATTCACCGCATTGGAGAAGGATAAAATTATAAAGGCAATAAAAGGTAAATAAAAAATCCCGAGTTTTATCTGGAGATTGGTAAAAGGTACAATTACTCCTGTATTAATATCAGTAATTAAATAGTAAATACAGAAGGCGATAAAAATAGATACTCCAACCTGTAAAAGCAATTTGGTCTTGATGGATAGTCCCTTTGAGTTTTTCCTCACTCTTTTAGCAACATCGTCTACAAAACCCAAAAACCCAAGGGAAAATGTGGCAAGTAAAGCAAGATAAAGGTATCTATTGGTTATATTTCCCAGTAGAATAAAAGAGAGTCCAAGGCAAAAAAGGATAAACAGTCCTCCTCCACTTGGAGTTCCCTTTTTTAATTTGTGAGTTAAGGGAGAATACAAACGAAAATAATCTACCATCTTTTTTCTCTTAAGCCACTTTATCAGCCTTTTACCTAATATTAGAAAAAGAACAAGTGAAAGAAAAAAAGCAAAAGTACCACGGTAGATAAGAGGTGTTGAGAAAAAATAAAAAATCATTCTAACTGGTTTTTCAACATACTAATTACATCTTCCATTTTAGTCTCTCTTGAGCCCTTAACCAGTAAACAATCACCACGCTTTATATAGCTTAAAAGCACTTTAACCAGAGTTTCTTTATCCTCAAAAGAAAAACAATCTTTTAGCCCCTTCTTCCTTGCTGCAGAGGCTACATCAGCGGCAAATCTTCCATAAGTAAAAAGAGCATCTATGCCAAGAGAGGCGGCAAAATCTCCCAGAGACCTGTGTAAACTGGTGGAATACTCACCAAGTTCCAGCATATCACCCAGGATTGCTATTTTTTTTCTCCCTTTTAAATTTATTAAGGTCCAAAGAGCTGATTTCATTGATTCGGGGTTGGCATTATAACAGTCATTGAGAATATTACATTCTCCACACTGCTCAACTTTATAATGAAGAGGAGGAGGTAAAAAGCTCTCAATTGCCTCTTTTATCCTGTGTAGGGAAAGTCCAAAAATGACACCGGCGCAGGAGGCGGCAAGCACATTATAAACATTACATAATCCTGGAAAAGAGAGGTTGACGGATACCTTTTCTCCATCATAAGAGGATATGTCAAATTTTATTTGTTTCCCTTCATCTTTTATGTTGCTGGCTCTAAGATGGGCTTCGCTCTTTATGCCAAATGTTAGAACCTTGCAGGTAGCTTTTTTCTTAAAAAAATCAAACCAGGCATCATCTTTATTTAATATCAAATAGTTTTCCTTGTTTCTGTTTAAGAAAGGAATTATCTCTGCTTTTGCTCGAGCAATATCAGCTATGTTTCCCAGATAACCCAGATGAGATGAATGAACATTGGTAATGATTCCAATCTCGGGTTGAACTATCCTGGAAAGGGTTTTAATTTCTCCGGACCGATTCATCCCCAGCTCTAAAACTGCCATCTGGTGACAAGGAGTAATTTTCAAAATAGATAAAGGCACACCTATTTGATTGTTTACATTGCCGTATGATTTAAAAACCCTGTAATGGGTGGAGAGAATACGGGCAGTCAGCTCTTTTACCGTTGTTTTCCCATTACTTCCGGTAACTCCAATCAGCGGGATTTGGAGTTTATGCCGGTAAAACTTAGCAATCTCTTGCAAAGCCCTCACTGTATCATTAACCTGCACAAGAAAGAAATTGTTAGAAAGAGGCAGGACAGGATTACTAACTATTGCACCAAGTGCTCCCTTTTTATAAGCCTCAAGCACAAAATCATTGCCATCAAAATTTTTGCCCTTGAGAGCAAGGAAAAAATCTCCCTTTTTTATATCTCTTGTGTCCGTACATATTTGTGAGGGGGAAAGAGAAACTTTTTTATTTTCAGAAAGATTAATCAACCTGCCCCATGTAACCTCCAGCACATCCTGCAAAGGGAAATTACTTACCATCAATACCTCCCCTGAATGAGTCCTCACCAACTATTATAACAAATCAGTTTTTCTTAGCAACTGGCAGATAACTACTCTATCATCAAAAGGCACAACCTTATCCTTAAAAATCTGAATGCTCTCGTGTCCTTTGCCGGCAACAAGCAAAGTATCACCACATCTCAAATTACTTAAAGCATATTCAATAGCTTCTTTTCTGTCCACAAAGCTAATATAATCTTTTCCTTTTTTTGCCCCTTCTTCCAGCATTCCTCTTTCAATGTCCAGGATAATAGCTTCCGGGCTCTCACTTCTGGGATTGTCAGAGGTAACTACCGCAAAATCTGCCATCTTGAAAGCTATCCTGCCCATTGCTGGTCTTTTGTAAGGGTCCCTGTCTCCTCCACATCCAAAAACCACTATAACTTTCCCGGAAGTTAAGTTTTTTAAAGTGCTTATGGCCTTTTCAAGGGAAGAAGGAGTGTGAGCATAATCAACGTAAATATTTAAATTAGCTTTATTCTCAATTAATTCCAATCTTCCGGGTATTTTTTCAATATCCTGCAGACCTTTCCTGATAGTCTCTGAAGAAATCCCCTCCTCAGTCGCTACTCCAATGGCTGCAAGAGCGTTATAAACATTATGAACTCCCGGAATCTTAATTTCAAACTCTTCTTTTTCACCATTTATTTTAACATGGAAAAATACTTTTCTTTTTTCCATTCTCAAATTGGATGCGCGAAAATCTGCTTGTTTTCTTATTCCATAAGTTATAACCTGGCAGGAAGTTTTCCTTATTATCTTCTCACTATTATCATCGTCCACATTAATTAATGCTTTGTTTTGAGGTAACATCATCTCAAAAAGGACTAATTTTGCTCTAAGATAATCCTCCATTTTTTTATGAAAATCAAGATGCTCAGGAGAGAGGTTGGTAAAAATAGCCCAGCCAAACTCAACTCCCTCTACCCGGTGCAGGACAAGTGAATGAGAGGAAACTTCCATAAAAACATATTTAACCTGATTATCTATCATTTTTCTTAAAAATTTTTGTAAATCAACTGATTCCGGGGTAGTAGTCAGGGCAGGAATAATCTCTCCACCCAGGTCATAATTAATAGTGGAGAGTCTGCCCGATTTTACCCCGGCTTTTCTAAAAACGGATTGTAGAAAATAAGTTATGGTTGTTTTGCCCTTTGTACCTGTTACGCCAGCAATTTTTATCTTCTGTGAGGGATAATCGTAAAATATATTACTGATTTTTGCCAGAGCTCTTCTCGTGGATACAACCTTAATCAAAGTTGTTCTGGCAAA
>JACUUP010000058.1 GCA_014859225.1 Candidatus Aerophobota bacterium | reverse complement strand
CAAGAGTAGGTGCCCTATCCAGAGATGTTGATGCTCTGAAAACAGATGTTTCCCTGGCAAAAGAAATGGCAGCTACAGCAAAGGCGCAGGCTGAGGCAGCAGTTAGCAGGTTGGATGCAAGAGTAGGTGCCCTATCCAGAGATGTTGATGCTCTGAAAACAGATGTTTCCCTTGCAAAAGAGATGGCAGCTACAGCAAAGGCGCAGGCTGACCTGGCAAGAAGAGAAGTTAGAGAACTGGCAGCAGAGTGTAGACGAGATAGAGAACTGTTCCTGAGGAAAATAGAGGATATTTTAGCTGATGTAAAAATACGGGAAGAGAAAATTAAACCGGAAAAAGTAGAACTTAAGGTTACCGTTCCCTATAAAATGATTTATACAGTGCAAAAGGGAGACAGTTTATGGAGTATTGCCGCACGCCCAGATGTCTACAACAACCCCGACAAGTGGAGAAAAATATTTGAAGCCAACAGAGAAACGCTCATTACTCCTGAAACGCTTTACCCTGGCCAGAAATTAATTATCCCTAAGGAGTAACAAACAAAATAACAGTTTATAAAAATTTTAGTAAAAAATAATTCGGTAGTAGGACAGGCGTCTCGCCTGTCCTACGTTAACTAATCAGTTTTGCCGTATTTTTTCCGGAATCTTTCAATACGCCCCTCGCTGTCTATAAATTTTTGCTGGGCAGCGCCGGTAAAAAATGGATGGCAACGAGAACAAACTTCAACCCGAATGTTTTGCCGGGTGGACTTTGTTCTAAATTCTGCTCCACAAGCACATCGGACAATAGTCTCCTTATAAGCCGGATGAATTTCTTTCTTCACTGTTTACCCCCTTTAAAGACTCCATACTACAAATGAAAAGTGGAATTTTTCTCAAGATGAGAAATAATCTCCAGGAATTGCTCATTGTTCTCTGTCTTTTTCATAACCTCAATAACTGCTTCAATAGGTTCTTTGACATTTTGTCTGTTTAGATAATCCCTTAGTGCCCATATAGCCTTTAGTTCTATCTCGCTTAACAAAAGCTCCTCTCTTCTGGTGCCAGACCTGTTTATATCAATAGCGGGAAATATTCTTCTCTCCGCAAGTTCTCGAGCCAGCCTTAGTTCCATATTACCTGTGCCCTTAAATTCTTCAAAGATAACCTCATCCATTTTACTTCCAGTCTCAACTATAGCTGTAGCTAAGATAGTTAGACTACCTCCTTCTTCTACTTTTCTGGCTGCTCCAAAGAAGCGTTTAGGATGATGCAGGGTATTTGCATCTATTCCTCCAGAGAGAACCTTCCCGCTGGTTGGCATTAAAAGGTTGTAGGCTCTTGCCAACCTGGTCACACTATCAAGAAG
This sequence comes from Candidatus Aerophobota bacterium, assembly GCA_014859225.1. Lineage (GTDB taxonomy): Bacteria > Aerophobota > Aerophobia > Aerophobales > B3-G15 > Kmv34. The sequence continues at coordinate 7,547 of JACUUP010000058.1, read as the reverse complement.
AATAACAACATCTTTACCCTGTTCCACAAACCTTTTTGCTCTTTCAATAACAAGCTCTGCCACCTTTATCTGATTTTTAGCAGGTTCATCAAATGTAGAAAAAGCAACTTCCCCCTTCACTGACCTTTGCATATCAGTAACCTCTTCCGGCCGCTCATCTATCAAAAGCACTATTAATTCAATCTCCGGATGATTGGTAGTAATAGCATTGGCAATTTTTTGTAAAAGTATTGTCTTTCCTGTCTTGGGCGGAGCAACTACCAATCCTCTCTGTCCCTTACCTATGGGGGCTATAAGGTCCATTAACCTTGTGGAAATCTCATCTTTAGTAGTTTCCAAACTAACTCTTTCATAAGGATAAAGAGGGGTAAGATTTTCAAAAACAGTTCTATTTCTGGCTTTTTCAGGATCTTCCCCATTTACTTTCTCCACTTTAAGCAAAGCGAAGTAGTTCTCGTTTTCCTTTGGAGGTCTTATCTGACCACTAACCGTATCGCCCTCCCTTAAATCAAAACGTTTAATCTGTGAAGGAGAGACATATATATCATCAGGACCTGACAAATAATTGCTCCTCAAGAAACCGTACCCTTCCGGGAGAATATCCAGAACACCTGAACCATATACTATTTTTTCCTTATCTATCTCATCTTGAATGAGACGGAAAATCAAATCTTGTTTCTTAAGGTGTTTGAACTCATCAATCTTTCTTTTAGCTGCCTCCCCGTGCAATTCCGTTATACTTTTTTTCTGAAGTTCAGTAATATTCATTATTTAAACTCCTTATAGCAAAAACTAAATTTTCTATTATATCTTGAGCAATTAATAGGGTAAGTCCACCTTGCTTTTTAACAGCTAAATCTGCCGCTAAGCCATGAAGATAAACCCCCAATTTAGCAGAAGTTAGAACATCCATTCCCTGTGCTAAAAATCCACCAATGACTCCCGTAAGCACGTCTCCAGTTCCACCGGACGCCATACCGGCATTTCCCGTAGTGTTTACCCAGCACAAACCCTGCGGCGAAGCAATAACTGTCCCTGCTCCTTTTAACACCACAACCTTCCCTGTGCCACTTGCAAGAGCAAGGGCTGCTTTAATCCTGTCCTTTTGAACCTGTGCCACAGAAGTCCCCACAAATCGAGCAAGCTCTCCAGGATGAGGGGTGATAACCATAGCCCCCTCATAGTTAGAAATAATCCCCAAATCCCCTGTTAGGGCATTTATTCCGTCTGCATCTAAAACAAGAGGTAGCTTAAAACTTCTTAAAATTTGCCTTATAAGTTCCTGGGTTTGGGGACTACGTGACAGTCCCGGACCAACTATTAGAGCCTGGCACTTGCTGGCAAAATGGCTAATTTCTTTAAAAGCCTCACAAGATAAAGCTTTTTTATCTGTTTCAGAAAGAGGAAGAGTCATAACTTCGGTTAATTTAGCCTCCATAATTGAATTAAGGCTAACTGGAATTCCCAGCGTAACAAGCCCTGTTCCCACTCTCAAGGAACCCATGCAGGTAAGTGTAGCAGCACCAGTTAATCCACAGGAGCCCGCCAACACAAAAAGATGACCGAATGTGCCCTTATGAGAGGAGGCACATCTATGAAAAAGCCTGGGCGGAAAATCCTCAGATAATAGAAGGTTTGCGGGAATATGTATTTTTTCTCTCTCTATAATATCAGAAGGAATACCAATATCTACCACCCTTACCTTGCCACTATAATCAATCCCGGGATAAAGATAAAGACCTCTTTTGGGATAAGCAAAAGTTACTGTCCAATCTGCTTTAACTGCCTTTCCCACCACCTCTCCTGTATCAGCATCTACCCCACTGGGAAGATCTACCGCTATTTTAACCGCCTCCCAGCCGTTTATCAGCTCAATTATCTGTGCAAAGATACCTCTTGGAGCTCCTTTTGCTCCTGTGCCAAGGAGAGCATCAACTAAAAGCACCTCTTCCCTACCTGATTTTTTCTCACGGGCGGGAAGATGCTCAGAAGAGGTAATCTCTTCAATGCTAATGCCCACATTAGATGCTATTTTCAAATTTATTGCTGCATCTTGTGCTATTTTCTCCTTTACGCCTGTTAGGAAGACTCTAAGATTATACCCTTTATTATAAAGGTGCCTTGCTACAACTAAACCATCTCCTCCATTGTTGCCCGAACCACAGAATATATACACACAGCAAGGTGGTGGCCAATTTTCCTTAATAAACTCCGCTACAGCTCTGCCGGCATTTTCCATAAGAACAGAGCCAGGAATACCAATTTTATTAATACTTATATCATCCAACCTTTGCATCTCATCTGATTTCAGTAGTTTCATGCAAAATCCTTTTTGATAGCTTGATAAAGGGTAGAAAAATTTCTATGGGTTAACTTTGGATTGATTTATCCTATGACCATTGCTTGAGCTAAAGCGTAGCTTTTGCAGTGGGAAATACTTACCAGTACTTTTTTCACCTTTCTCTCTATTCTTTTTAAAATTTTAGAAGACAAAATAACTACAGGCTCACCTTTTTTGCCTGTTAAAACAAGCACCTCATGCCAGTCAGGGTTAATTTCTAAAGCTTTAAAAATTGCTTCTTTAGCTGCAAATCTTCCTGCCAGAAAAACTGCTTTTTGATTAAAGTCTTTTACTACTCTTAATTCCTGAGAAGCCAGTATACGTTTTTCCAGATTGTCTCCCCACTTTTGCAAAGCAGCCTTAATTCTATCTATCTCCACCATATCCACTCCTACACCTTCTATGGTCATCTTCCCATGAATTTAAGCATCTGTTTAACTGCCTCCTTCATCCCCACGAGTGCAGCTCTTGCAACAATTGCATGACCGATAATGAGCTCATCTATCTCCTCTATAAGGACAAGTTCTTGCACATTTTCATAGTTCAATGCGTGACCAGCATTAACACCTAACTCTAATTTTTTAGCGAGCATAGCAGCCCCTGCAATTTTCTCTATCTCCTCTGAAGCCTGCTGTATATTTGTTGTTCTGGCATACGAACCCGTATGTATCTCAACAAAATCTGCATTCAATCTGCGTGCCTTTTTGACGCCATTTGGAGTGGAATTTATACATAAAGAAACCATAATCCCTGCATCATGAAGAAGTGATATAACTTCAAGCAATCGCTCATCAGCTCTGGAAAGGTCAAGCCCCACTTCAGTTGTAACTTCCCCTTCTCTTTCGGGAACAATTGTAGCTACATGCGGACGCACCTTAAGAACAAATTTTACTACGGATTCAGATAAGTTCATCTGCACATTTAATCTACCTTGAACGGTTTGCTTTAAAATTTCTACATCTCTTTCCCTGATATGACGGCGATCTTCCCTCAAATGCACAGTGATACCACTTGCCCCGGCAAGCTCAGCTAAAACTCCTGCGGCAATCGGGTCAGGATAACTCACCCCTCTTACCTCACGTAAAGTGGCAATATGGTCAATATTAACGGAGAGTTTCGGCATTGCTATCCCGTGTTTCCCAATTTGTCACTCCAGTTTAAGTTCTTCAAGTCTATCAAGAGCTTCTTTGAGCCTCTTCTCATCCACGGTAAGAGCAACTCTTATGTATCCTTCACCCGATGGTCCAAATCCTACACCCGGGGTAACTACTATCCCACAGCGCTCAAGTAAAATCTGGGTAAAATCAAAAGATGAGTATCCTCCCGGCACCTTTATCCAGAGGTAAAAAGTAGCCCGGGGTAAAGACGTTTCCCACCCTAAATCTCTCAATCCCTGCACGAAAAAATCTCTGCGCTTGCGGTATATCTCTCTAATCTCAGGAATTAAATTTTCCTGAAGTCTAAGAGCTTCTATCCCCGCCTCCTGGATTGCCTGAAATACTCCTGAGTCAACATTAGTTTTCACTTCCTTTAAGGCATCAAGGAGGTCTTTGCTACCTACAGCATAGCCTATCCTCCATCCCGTCATACAAAAACTTTTGGACAGAGAATGAAACTCAACCCCAATCTCTTTAGCACCATCCACCTGCAGAAAACTTGGCGCACGGTAATCATCATACGAAAGCTCAGAGTAAGCAAGGTCATGACAAATGATAATATTGAAATTATAGGCAAATTCCACAACTTCCTGGAAAAAATCAATCTCTACAGAGGCACCTGTGGGATTGTTAGGGTAATTTAGCCACATGAGTTTAGCCCGAGAGGCAACGTGTGATGGTATATCCTGCAAGCAAGGTAAAAAACCGTTATCTTCCTTTAAAGACATGTAAAAAGGCTCGGCTCCTGCAAAAACTGCTCCTGCCTGGTATACCGGATAACCCGGTTCGGGAATAAGAGCAAGGTCACCTGCATCTAAAAGACCAAGAGATACATGGGCTATTCCCTCCTTGGACCCAATTAACGTTACAACTTCTTTTTCTGGCTCAAGGGATACTCCAAATCGGCGAAGATACCACCTGCTGACCTCCTCACGAAAAGATAAAAGTCCTTCATAAGAGGGATATCTATAATTACAGGAATCTTTTGCTGCTTCAACTAATCTTGCAACAATAGGGCTGGGCGTTGGAACATCCGGGTCCCCCACTCCTAAATCAATGAGGTCTATTCCCTTCTCCTTTAACTTTCTCTTCCTTCTATCAAGTTCAGCAAAAAGATAAGGAGGAAGTTTTCCTAATCTTTTAGCCTTGCTGAAATTCAAACTTGTGCCTCTCATCTCTCAATCCCGAGAGCATCCTGAAGGTCGTATAGACCGGGCCTTTTCCCCACAATAAACCTTGCTGCAAGTAAGGCACCCCGGGCAAAAATCCTGCGAGACTCAGCTCTGTGCGTAATCTCCAGGACTTCTCCTTCTCCTGCAAAAATCACCCTGTGCTCTCCAACTATGCTACCGCCCCTGATTGAATGAATACCAATTTCGCCCTGTTTTCGCTTACCTGTTATTCCCTTACGCCCATATGTTGCAATATCTGACAAATCCTTACCTTCCACCTCAGCTAAAATCTGCGCAATTTTATGAGCGGTCCCACTTGGGGCATCCTGTTTCATATTATGATGAGCCTCTACTATTTCTTTATCAAAATCCTGCAGAACCTCGCCTATCTTTTTAACCAGGACAAAAAGAAGATTTACCCCTATCCCCATGTTAGGAGAAAGAAGTATGGGGATTGTGGAAGATATCTGCTTTATTTTCTCTATTTCCAAGCTACTAAAACCAGTTGTGCCAATAACACAGGGAAGATGATTTTCTTTTGCTACATGTAGATGCTCAATTGTTGCCTGTGGAGTGGTAAAATCTATTACTACCGCATTCTGCTGAAACACCTCTTCAAGATGTGAAACCACCCTTAAGCCTTTTGAAATTTCCATTCCCACTTCAGGATGGCTGGGCGCCTCAACAATACCAATAAGCTGGAATCCTTCCTGCCCCTCAAGTGCAGAAACGAGCTCTCGCCCCATCCTTCCCCGGGCACCACAAACAATTACCTTTATTTTATTCATCAGGAAAATAGTCTTAGCTCTTGTAAAAAAAAGGAGAGCAACCTCCCTTTGGAAGGTGGTGGAGGTGGAGGGAATCGAACCCTCGTCCAGAAATGAGAAAACCAAAACATCTACACACCTATCCTGTCATTTATATTCGCTCATTTTCTCTCCGACAGGCAGGATAGAAAGCGAGCTTAGCAAAGTTTAAGTTTCACCCAGCTCTCCTTTGCTAAGAGTAAGGTTAGCCCTGCTTTCTGACACCTTAGCCACCTCACAGAGCGAAAGTGACCAGGCGTTAACTGCTTTTAAGCAGCTAAAGCCAAATTTTCGTTGGCGCTTATTGTTTTTCTGGGTAGTTTTACAAGGAACCCAGACCTTGATGTGCAGTTTTAGTCTTCCTACCTCTGTCGAATCCTTGTCACCCCCATCTAAATCTAAAAACTACCGTATCCGCTTCATCTCCCGTCGCATTTCCCGTTCTGTATCCTTTCTTCTAATAGCTTCTCGCTTATCGTATTTCCTTTTTCCTTTGGCAAGCCCTATTTTTACTTTAACCTTGTTCTTTTTAAAGTATATCCGTAGTGGCAAGAGTGTCAACCCCTTCTGAGATAATATACCGTTTAACCTTCTTATCTCCTGCCTGTGAAGAAGTAGTTTTCTATCTCTTTTGGGGTCCTGTCTTTCATCTCCCGAGGAATAAGGAGCTATGTGAAGATTTGAAAGCCAGGCTTCTCCTCCTCTTATACGAACAAAACTATCGGTAAAACTTACCCTTTTCTCACGAATTGACTTTACCTCGCAACCTTTGAGCGCAATACCCGCTTCGTAGGTTTCAAGTATTTCGTAATCGTAAGTTGCTTTCTTGTTAACAATCATAAAAGTTTATATTAATTAAATCAGGCTCTCTGGCGAGAAAACTTATTTATAAAACCAATAAGAACGCCTAAGGTTAAAAAAGCTCCCGGAGGAAGGACCATAATCACCCAGGGACGAAAATACTCCCCCAATATCTGGAAGCCAAATACCGAGCCGGAACCAAAGAACTCTCTTATGCTCCCAAGGATAACAAGTGCCAGGGTAAATCCAAGTCCCATGCCCAGAGTATCAGCAATTGATGCGGGAAGAGGATTTTTAGAAACAAAAGCCTCCATTCTCCCCAGAATTATACAGTTGACTACGATTAAGGGGACATAGGGTCCTAAAGCCTTGCTAACCTCGGGTATCTGTGCCTTAAATACAAGGTCAACTATAGTCACAAAACTTGCGATAATTACAACAAATGCAGGAATCCTCACTTCCGAGGGAACAAATGTTCTGATAGCAGATATTACAATTCCAGAGCACATAAGAACAAAAATTACAGCAAGTCCCATAGAAAAACCATTAATAGCAGTGGTGGTAACTGCAAGAGTTGGACACATACCTAAAAGCTGAAAAAAAACAGGATTTTCCTTCCACAAACCTTTGATAAACTCAAAATATAAACGGTACGGTTTCATCTGTTTCTCTGTCAAACTGTAGTCGCAAGCTTTAGCTTGCGTTCATTTCACTTTCGTATAATGCTATCAAAACAATGAAAAAAGTCAAATTTAAAGAATAGCAACAATCCTGATTTTACTCCTTTTCCCTGCCAATTTTTTATCAAGAAGATGAAGAATAAAAAAGGTGCAGGCTAAAAAAATAGCTCCTGAAATTAAAGGAAAAAATACACCTTCCCCGAGCATCCCTCCCACAGCTGCCCCTACAATGAAGGAGAAGGCGGGGATTAAGAACAAAAGTGTTGTTCCTCTTAAAAGCTGGCCTCCTCCAATCTCCACCTTAACTTTATCACCCAGCTTAACCTCTGGTAGCTTCTCTGCCTCTATATACCTTCTTGCCTCTCCTCCTATGTGACAAAAATTAGCCATAGAGCAGCCTGTACATTTATCATTTGATTCAAGCTCCACCGATACCATATTTTCTTTAATCTCTACTACTTTTCCCACTTCAAGCATGAAATTTTTACCTCCAGCTACATTTTATAATTATATCACAATTCAACTTCAATGCCAAATGTTTTTAAAATTTATTAATTGACAGGAAAAAATAGTATAATAAAATTTGTTTT
>JACUUP010000057.1 GCA_014859225.1 Candidatus Aerophobota bacterium | reverse complement strand
AATTTTAAACTTCCTACAGGATTCTCTAATTACAAGTTGGGTATGCAGGATAATCTTTTGGGGACTATTTTTCTCGTTGTTCAACAGGGCAAAAAGAATTTTTGCTGCTTCTTCTCCCATTTTGTAAAGTGGCTGGCTCACTGTGGTTAAGGGTGGATCAACTTGCGATGCTGCTTCAATATCATCAAAACCTACTATAGAAATATCCTCAGATACCCTGAGGTGATTTTCCCTTATGATTTTCATTGCCGCCAGAGCCATGTTATCGTTAGCGAAAAATACAGCCGAAGGAGGAAAGGGAAGACTCAAAAGATACCTCATACCTTCCTTGCCACTTTTTTTATGAAAATCTGCCGTGAAGATGATTTTTTCATCATACTTTATGCTATTTCTTTTCAAAGCCTCTTTATAACCTCTTATTCTGTCCCTGGAATGCTCCTGCTCAGGAGGTCCCGTTATGAATCCTACTTTTCTATGACCAAGACCTATCAGGTATTCTACCACATTCAGAGCTCCTCCAAAATTATCCACTTCCACGCAGTTTGTCTCTACTCCAGGGATACTGCCTCCCACAATTACATAGGGAAATTGCATTTGTTCCAGGTCTATTACTTCTTTAAAAATGAGAGGCCAATGGGAAAGAATCAAAAGCCCATCTACCATTTTGTGCCTGGCAAGTCTGGTGAGGGTCTCTCTTTTTGTCGAACTATTTTGATACTCTCCTCTAATATCCAGTTGAAAACTATAACCATTGGTATTTACCACATCTATTATTCCCTGAATAACCGGCATATAAAAACCACCTAATGGTTTTTCCCCACTTATAAAAGCACAAAGAGCTACGGTATGAGTTTTATTTAAAGCAAATTTTCTGGCAATACTGCTGGGGTAGTAATTTAATTTTTCAGCTGCTTCAATAACTTTTTTTCTGGTGGCCTCGCTTACTCTTTTTTTGTTGTTTAGAGCAAGAGAGACTGTGGATACCGAAACTCCGGCAAGCCTTGCAACGTCTCTTATGGTAACTCCCATTTCAGTATACCATTCCTTTGTCGAACCAGTTTGAATTATAATACTACTTGTAATTATTTTGTCAAGTAGGTGGGTTAAATCCAAATTATGGGCGTTCTTTTTCCCAGCGCAGAAGTTCCATCACCGAAGATAAAGTTCCTCCCTCATTTATCTCTTCTCTTATACGATTTTCTCTCTCTAAAACATCCATGGCTCGATTGACTATCTCAACTGCTTTTGCCCCGGGTATCACCACCAACCCATCCTCATCACCCAGGACCCAATCACCGGTGAAAATACCTCTTCCATCCACTTTTAAGGGAATTCCTATCTCTCCAAATCCTTTGGGCTCTCCAGCGCAGGGAGTAATAATCTTGGCATAGACAGGGAAGTTTAACCTGCAGATATCCTCCACATCTCTTACCGCTCCATTAATAACTACCCCGGCCAATCTTTTTTGAACTGCAGAATGAGTGGCAAGTTCTCCCCAGACAGCAGGGCCAGCTCCACCCACATCTATAAAAAGCACCTCACCTTCTTTTGCTCTATCAATAGCCTCAACAGGTTTTGCCCAGTCCCCCGGATAAGTTCTTATCGTAAGAATTTTTCCCATCATTTTCTTATTGGCAGGGCCGACTCTGATAAAACCCACAAGCTCCCCTGAACGATGCATAGCATCAGAAAGATTAGCCGTAGATATTTTCTCAAGAACCGAAAGTATCTCATCTTCCGAAACCCTTTTAAAAAGCTCTGTTTTAAGAACTATTTTTTCCCGCATAGCCTTTTTTATAGTGCAGGTGGCATCCGCGGGGTCCTTAGCCTTACAAATAGCTCCTCCTACAATTAATATTTTAGCTCCAGCTTGCACCAGGGGAGCTGCGGTTTCAGAGTTTATTCCCCCTGCAACAGCAACAGGTATACTTAGCTTCTCGCTCATTTTACCAATAAATGCTACAGGGTCTTTCCCTCGCATCTGGTCATCTATTGAGATGTGCACCTCTACAAAATCAACACCCATCTCTTCTACCTCTTTTGCTCTTTCAATGATGGAAGAAACATTCATAAGGTCAACCACAACTTTTCCTCCATAATTGCGGGCTGCCTCCACGCACTCCTGAATGGTTGAGTCAGATGCCACACCCATAACACAGACCATATCCGCTCCTGCTTTAAAGGCTATCTCTGCCTCTATTCTTCCCACATCCATAATTTTAAGGTCAGCAACAAGCACAATCTGAGGGAAATTTTTCCTTAATAAGCGGATACTTTCAATCCCCTCGCTTTTAATCAAAGGAGTGCCCGCCTCCAGCCAGTCTGCACCGGCTGTTACCACCTGCTTAGCCACTCCCAGAGCTCTTTTTAAATTTACAAAATCAAGGGCTACCTGCAAAACAGGTTCCATTCAAGTCTCCTTATATCATCAATTATCCAAATTTTAATAAAAAAGCTCTTACCGTCAAACCAAAAGCAACAGCTCATGGTAAAGTTTCTCAACTTTTGTGATACTTTCCTGGATATCATGCTCTCTGACAATTGTGAGAGAAGCTTTCTGCATGGACTTTCTTAAGGCAGGATTTGAGAGGATGAAATTGATTTTTTCTGCAGCATCATGAGGGTCTTTTAAATCAAAGGTGTATCCATTAATCCCCTCTTTTACCAGCTCACAGGCAGCACTTTGGCTGCTTTTCCCTACTAAAATAGCACACCCCATAGCCATTGCCTCAAGTGATGCAATACTTTGAAGTTCAAATAGTGAGGGCAGGATAAAAATGTCAGCTTCTCTGTAAGCACAAAGAAGCTCTCCTTTTGATAGGAAACCTGTTAAAATAATCATCTCATCAAGCCCCGTAGAAAAAATCTTTTTCTGGAGCAACTTCTCCAGCTCGCCCTTCCCAACTATTAAAAGTTTCACATTCTTTTTTTTCTGCCTGAGAATTTGCATAATCTTAACAAGGTATAAGACATTTTTCTCCCTGTTCAGTCTTCCTGTATAAATAAGAAGATGTGAGTCTTTTAAACCAAACTTTTTTTTAAATTTTTCTATCTCATCAAAGCAAATAGAGGTGGGGTTAAAAATACCAGGGTCAATACCATTGCTAACCACTTCTATCCTGCAAGAAGAATAGCGGGAAAGAATCTCTTTTCCCAGATTAGAGGGACTAATTAAAAGGTCAGCCATCTTATAAAAGTAAGAAAACCAGAACTCCACCAACCCTTTGAAAAAGAAAAAAGGGGGCAGTTCATAGGGAACTACATTACCTACCTGAACATGCAAACCTGCCACACAGGGAATATTTAATTTTTTTGCCGCAAGAAAACTCTGCCAGCCAAGAAATGTTGGCAGGTTAGCGTGAACAACTTGAATTTTTTTTATTTTAAAAATGGGAACAATTTGACGGAAAAAAGTAGCGGCAAAATGACCTCTTTGCGGAATAAAGATACTGGGGAATCTTATAACTTCAATTCCTTTTATCCTGGGTGGGTGCGGGACTTTTGATGTAAGAAGCAATAGTTCGTATCCTCTACGAGAAAGTATCATACACAAATTTTGAGTGGCAACGCCTTCCCCTCCCCAGGCAGGGAAAGCCTGGTCAGATACCACACAAATCTTCATTCCTTTTCTTTCCCCACAAATATTTGACCCCCATATGAAATCCTGTAACGGCAGCGGCTATCACCACCAGAATATCGGCAATTCTTACCATTAAAGCATAAGCAAGAGCCTTTTCTGATTGAATACCAATTATACTAAATATCCCTACCTCCCCCCATTCAAAAATTCCAATAGCCCCCGGGGTAAACTGAAGAACAAGTAAAAGATGGGTCAAAGCATAAAGAAGTGAAAGCTGAGATAAATTGAATGTGATGCGCAGAAAATGGAAAAAAATAGCTGGCTTAACAAAGATAAGGCTGCCAATACCAAGATTTAATAGAAAAGCCTGGATGGTGCTTTTACTGTGTTTTCCAAATGCTGAAAAGACTTCACTTTCCAGTTTAAGCATAAAAGGTGCTGCCACTTCAACCGGTTTTTCAAGGGGTTTGAATTTTCCCAAAAGATTAATAGTTTTTGAAAAGAGCTTGGTTTTAAAGATGAAGTTAATTAAAAGAAGAACCATAGCTCCTAAAAAAAAAGCATTCACGAGCACAAGCAGGATGAAAAGCTGGAGAGGAAGGCGGTAATAGATGAGTGTGTAAATACTTCCCAGGAAAACGAAAAATAAAATCGCTCCAAGTTCAAGCAATTTATCCACAACTACGGTTGCTCCTATCCTGGTCATAGGCACACTATGTTTTTTTCCCATAAGATACACCCGCATGGGCTCTCCTCCAATGTACATTGAGGGTGTCAGATAACTTATGGCAAAACCAATCGTCTTTATTATTAAAACATCCTTAAAGGGTAGATTGTGCCCGTAAGCTCTCAGGATAACCTGCCAGGATAAAGCGCCAATAAGCATAATCAAAAAAACATTTATGAAAAAAACACCCATCCCCCAGGGACCTATCTTAAACATATGGGAAAATACTTTAGCAATGTTAAAAAGATAAAACACCAGGACAAAGAGAGCTATTCCAACTAAGGTAGAAATTAAAAAAACAAAATTCCTTTTCATCTTCCACCCTCATCAAATACTACCTGCATGAATCGCTCTTCAGCTTCTTCAGGTGAAATGTCAAGGCTTATTCCTGGATACTTCTTTGCCTCTATCACATCCCTGAAAAGATTTAACCTTTCCTGGGAAACACTGTAAAAATTACCCTTCCTCAAATGATATTCAGCAAGATAAATTTGTTCTGTTTGTCCCGGGGTAGGGATGAGCAGAGCTTTTTTCCCAAGCACAGCAAGTTCCATGAGTGTCGTATAACCCGACCTTGTAATTACCAGACGGGAGCGATTCATCATCTCTTCCTGTTTTTTTCTATTTAAATAACTAAATATCTCCACATTCTGGTAGCAGATGTGTTCTTTTTCCTCAGGTTTTCCAAGGGTGACCACTACTTTTCCTTTTAAGGCTGGAAGCTGGGAAATTATCTTTTTTTCTAAAGTTTTTCGTTGAGGTTCAGGTCCGGAGAGGGAGATAAAATAGTCAACATCCTGAGGAATCGGAACCTCGCTTTTTTTTAAGTCACACAACAATCCAAGATACTCTACCTTCTCCTTTTTAAAATACTTTAGATTATGTGAAAGGTCCCCGCTCAGGTTTAAATCTTCACTTTCTAAATCTGGAACCAGAATTTTTTTAAAATTATCCCCGGAAAGATAGTTAAACCCCTCAGTAGCCCTCTCAAAAATCTTTACTCTGCCAGGAGCTATAAATCTTAACTGATGGAAAATTAAAAAAGATGCTATCTTGGGGTGATAAACTCCAAATCGGCTATCGGAAATAACTCTGTCATAGCCGTTGCAGCTAACAAGCTGTTTTATCTTTTGGTTTTCTTTGGAAACCTCAGTCAAATAAAGGGGAAATTTTGCTACAAACTTAGCTACCGAGAAAGCCTTTTCTGAGTAAGCAGGTGAATAATCCGCAATTTCATAATAAATGCACTTCTCACCCAGTTCTTTTTTTATAAAATCAAGCGGGCGGCCCTTACTCACCACTGTTAGCTCATGACCACTTTGAAGCATCCTTTTTATAAGTGGAAGAGCTCTTGCCGCATGTCCCAAACCCCAGGAACAAACTCCAAATAATATTCTCATTCTTTCTTTCAGGTTCGCTTTAATATTATTTTTTATACCCTCAATGCTTCTTGAACCTTATTTACAATTTTTGAGGTAAGCTCATTCCCCTTTTCCAAAAGAGAGGCAAGAGATTCTCTTTTCCCCTTTACCAACAGCTGGTCCTTAATGTAGGAGAGGTTAATCTCCACATTTAGAGCAGCACTTTCCAGGCATGCCTGTGCTAAAATAGCCCCTACGCCAACATCACTTATCAAACGAGGATTACCAATTTCAAGAAGGCGTGAGGCTATATTCAAAAGGCTAAAGCTAAGCTCACAAGTTTTAAAAGGGACCTCAGCTGCTTTTTTTAAAGCCTCCTGCAGGAGCTTTTCACGCATCTGTTTTTCTTCCCGGGTTTTTTTAGGAAGAGAAGAAACCTTAAAAAAATTTTGATATGCGGATATATCATCTTCAAGTAAGCTACAAAGCTTTGAGGTAAATAAGTTAAGCTCTTTTAGGATGTTTTGCACCTCCTCCTCTGCCGATTTGAACTTTTCCTTATCCAGGGTGAAATTACCCACCATACTGAGTAGAGAGCTTCCCAGAGCTCCCACCAGAGCAGCGACACTTCCTCCTCCTGGAGTGGGAGTGCGGGAAGAGGTATCGGCGATAAACTCTCTTAAGGGTCTTTCAAGGTACATTTTCTCCTCCTACCTTTGTTTACAATTTCTACAACGTACTATTTTCTTCTCAGTTATAATGTAGTCCACAGCCATATCATGCTCATCGCAGGGAACTTTATCCACTATTTGACACTCAAAAGCAAGGGCAACAGGGATAACCCGGGAAGAAAGCTTTTCTAAAAAGCGGTCATAAAAGCCGCCCCCGAAGCCTACCCGGCCTCCCTGTGCATCAAAGGCAACACCAGGAACAATTACCAGTTCTATTTCCTTTAAAGATAAAGGGTAACGCTCATCATTCACCGGTTCAGGAACATCAAAGGGACCAGATTCAAGTTTAACCTGGGGATTTTTTATCTCAAAAGGAATAATTTCCTTTTTAACAAGGTCAACTACCGGAACAGCCACCCTCTTACCTACCTTTAAGGAATCTGCAATCATACGATAGGTTTGAACTTCCTCGGGAAGAGAAATATAAAATAAAATCATATTTGACCTTTTAAATACAGGAATCTTAAATAGATTTTCCCTTATCTTTTCACTCTTTTCCTCAATCTGTTCAGAAGACAAGCTGCGTCTTGTATGTAAAGCAGACCGGCGGGTAACCTTCTTTCTCATGCAGCCTCCCTCATAATCTCTTAATTTCTCTATTATAGAATACACCCCAATAGCTGTCAAATACAATATCACTGGAACTATCCCTGATTTCTTATAACTTGAGGATAGTGAGTTGACTTAAAATGGCATTTTTTATAGTATAATAAGGATAAGCCGGAGTGGCGGAATAGGCAGACGCGCATGGTTCAGGACCATGTGGAGGTAACTCCATGGGGGTTCGAGTCCCTCCTCCGGCACCTGTATCTAATTTAGAGGTCAAAATGCGAAAGCAAAAACTAAACCTACCTTGCTTTGTTTTAGCAGTTATGGGATTTTTTCTGCTCAACTTTCCCCTTCCCTGCTACGCTCAACAGGAGCCTGTTAATCAAATGGAGGTTGCCAGTAAAGCGTTTGAGGAGGGAAAATACGAGGAAGCTATACAAATATACTCATCAATACTTAAGACCAGCCCCGATAATATTGCTGCTCGGGCAAGACTTGCAAGAAGCTTTTACCTTGCCGCTAATAAGAATCCAGCTTATCTTTACCAGGCAGCTAATGAGTATAACAAACTCACACAACAGGTGCCAAACTTCTCTTTATCTTACCTTGAACTTGGACAAATTGCTTATCTTTTGGGTCTTGCATCAGAGGCAGAAGGTAGGGAAAGGCATGCCCGGGGACTTTACGAAAGCGCTCTTGATTGGTTTGCTAAATACATCCACTTAGAGAGGCAGGGTGACACACTTGAAAATCAAATACAAATACCCATTACAAAAGTTCTTCAGGCTGTTGTTTGCAGTAGAATGGGAGAAATAGATAAAGCTTTTCAGCTTGTAGCTGAGGCAAAAAAAGAATATAAAGCCCTTTTCTCCCAGAGTGAAGACCTTCCGTCCCTCTACGACTACTTTGCAAAAAGTGGGGTTGAGTATGCTAACGCAACACTGCACAATCAGGCATTAATCTATCTGGAAGGAGCCTGGCTTATTGAGTCTCGCCCTCAGATAGGAACTCTTCTGGAAAATGTTATTAAGGCCAAAGGAATATCCATATCTCTTCTGCCGCCTTTTCCCAAAAAAGAGGAAGAGATGACTCATCAGCAGATAATGGAAAAAGAAATTGAAAGATTAAGCCTTCAACTGGACCTTTTAGAGAAGAAATTAGAAATTATTCCTTCTTTAAAAGAAGAAATGGAAGGCCTGAAAAAAAAGGTAGGAGAGCTTTTAGAATTAGAATTTGAAATTAAGAAAATAATAGCCGAAGTGGATAGGCTGCCAGAAACTCTCAACCAAAAACAAAATGAG
This sequence comes from Candidatus Aerophobota bacterium, assembly GCA_014859225.1. Taxonomy (GTDB): domain Bacteria; phylum Aerophobota; class Aerophobia; order Aerophobales; family B3-G15; genus Kmv34. The sequence continues at coordinate 658 of JACUUP010000057.1, read as the reverse complement.
CAAGAAGTAGAGAAATACTCCGATGCGATTCTCAGGTTAAATGAAAGGATAAGTTCTTTATCGGATGGCGTTGCTGAAATCAACCAGCGGATGGAGGATTTGGAAAAAAGGATGCAGGAACTTACTCAAAATGTAAAAGAAATAAAAACTGTGGCAGATATGTTTGGCATTCTCAATATTCAACTGCGCGAGCTAAGAAAAACTGTTGAGGAACTGGAAAAACAAATGCTCCAGCGGAAAGAGCAATAACCATGTATTTTTTATTAATAGGTTTAATTGTTCCCCTGCTTGTTGCTGTGTGGGTTGCCTCTGATGCAAAGAAAAGGGGTTATTCATCAGCAGCTATAACTGGGTGGTTTGCAGGAGTTTTTCTCTTATTGATTGTATTTTTACCTCTTTACCTTATTTTGCGCTCCCGCCGACCTTATTACTTGAAAAAAAACGAAGCTACCAGACTATGTCCCTTTTGTGGAAAATTATTCAAAGAATACGTAAATTTTTGTCCTTACTGCGGGAAAAAACTGAGATAAGTGGTAGTCGCATTCTTCAGGGTGCGTGGTTTTGCGCAGGCTAAAGCCTGCGGCTACAAAGATGTGTTATTTTCCTGTGAAATCCAACACCGTGAAAAAATATAAAATGCGGGAGCGAAAACATCGAC
>JACUUP010000056.1 GCA_014859225.1 Candidatus Aerophobota bacterium | reverse complement strand
GGCTCGTAAATGCAACATATGTGGTAAAGGTCCTTCCGTCGGTCACCGGGTTAGTAAATCCGGGCGCAGAACCAAAAGAAGGTGGCTGCCTAATATTCAAAAGAAAAAAGTTAAAATTAAAGACAGTTTGACGAAAGCTTACATTTGCACAACCTGCCTGAAGTCGGGAAGAGTGGAGCGGGTTTAGCTGTCAGGATGTTTATTCCCCTTGTGTTTATTTTTCCTTTGCTGCACGCTGAATTTCCTGAAAGAATTTTCCTTCGCTTTTTATAGTGGGGGCAATTACCATTTCTATCTCATGCATCTTTTTTATACTGGATACTCCACAGTAACTCATGCTGGTCTTGATTGCCCAGGTTAAATTTTGCGAGCCATCATCCAGGCGGGCTGGTCCGTAAAGTATTTCCTTTAAAGTTCCTGTTGTTCCAACATACACTCTGGCTCCCCGGGGAAGGTTTTCATCCGAGGTAGCCATTCCCCAGTGATAGCCCTTTCCTGGAGCTTCCTTGGCTCTGGCAAAAGCTGAGCCAATCATTACTGCATCTGTGCCTGAGGCAAGGGCTTTGCATATATCTCCTCCTGTTCTCATTCCTCCATCGGTAATTATGGATACATAACGCCCGGAGTGTTTCAAATAATCATCCCGGGCAGCTGCTACATCTATGGTAGCTGTTACCTGGGGAACACCTACTCCCAGGACCTCTCTTGTAGTGCAGGCTGCACCAGGACCAACCCCTACCAGAATTGCGTCTATTCCCGTCTCCATAAGTTCGTAGGCAGATTTATAGGTAACACAGTTTCCTGCAATAACCGGGATGGACGTATCCTCACAGAGTTTTTTAAAATCAAGCGCTTCACGCTTTGAAGATAAATACTTAGCTGTTGCTACTGTTGCTTGAACTACAAAAATGTCAGCTCCCGCTTCCTGGACAATTGGTGCAAATTCCTTCGCCTGTTGGGGGATACAGGAAACAACTGCTGGAGCGTTTGCCTCTTTTATCTGAGTTATTCTTTTTTTAATCAGCTCTTTTTTAATAGGTTCTCTATAAATTTTCTGCATTATTTCAACAGCTTCTTTGGGTGAGGAATGAACTATTTCTTCAATTACCTTGTGGGGATTTTCGTATCTAGTTTGAATTCCTCCCAGGTTAAGCACAGCAATTCCTCCCAGCCTCCCCATCTCAATGGCAAAATTAACATCAACAACCCCATCCATTGCTGCGGCAAATATTGGTATCTTAAAGGGTAGTTTTCCTATGTGCCAGCCTATATCAACATCCTGGGGGTCAATTGTTTTATTTCCGGGAACTAAAGCCATCTCGTCAAATCCATAAACTCGCCTTGCCTTGCGGCCTATTCCTATATAGTACCCACCCATCCTATCCTCCCTCTCTGCTTACTTTTTGCTTCTGTTTCAATTTTAATGAGGCTATCATAAACTGGTCAATTTCACCGTTAAGCACTGATTCTACATTAGATGTTTCCAGCCCTGTTCTATGGTCTTTAACCATCTTGTAAGGGTGAAATACGTAAGAGCGTACCTGAGAACCCCATTCAATTCGAGCTTTCTCTTCGTATCTTTTTTGCAGCTTTTCTTTTCTTTCTCTTTGCTTAAACTCATATAGACGTGATTTTAAGATTCTAAGTGCCATTACCCTGTTTTTGTGCTGGGACCTTTGGTCCTGGCATTGGACAACAGTTTCTGTAGGAATGTGAGTAATTCTAACTGCAGAGTCAGTAACGTTTACATGCTGTCCACCCGGGCCTCCCGCCCGGAAGGTGTCTATTTCTAAATCCTCCTCCTTTATCTCAATTTCTTTTTCCTCCACTTCGGGTATAACATCCACGGCAACAAAGGATGTGTGGCGTCTGTGCGATGCATCAAAAGGTGAAATTCTAACCAGGCGGTGAATTCCAATCTCTTCCTTGAGGTATCCATAAGCAAAATTTCCCTCTATAATAAGGGTTGCGCTTTTAATTCCTGCCTCTTCTGCTGGCATCCAGTCAACCAATCTGACAGTATAGTCTTTTTGAGTTGCCCAGTTTGTATACATCTGCAGGAGAATCTTCGCCCAGTCACAGGAATCTATTCCTCCTGCACCAGGATGAATAGATAAAATAGCATTAGCCTTAGCCTCAGGTTCTGCAAGTAAAGATTGGACATTAAGGCTATTTAATTTTTTTTCCAGAAGACAAACTTTTTTGTTTAATTCTTTTTCCATCTCAGCATCTTTTTCTTCCTCTAAAAGTTCTCTTAAGGTTAAAACTTCCCCATGTAGAAAGGTAAGCTTTTCCCACTCTTCTAATTTCTGTTTAAGATAAGATAGCCTTTTTATTGTGCTCTCACGCTCCTCTTCTTGCCAGAAATCGGGGTTAGAGATTTTTTCTTCTAAGCTAACAGTCTCTTTTTTTGTTTTTTCAATTTCAAAGAAACCCCCTTAACTCATTTATTTTTTGCTCTATCGCCGAAAGTTTCTCTGCTATATTGTCAACCATTTTACATCTCCCTAATAGATTGAATATTATTAGCAAACAAACCGCTCTGTGTCAATTCAGTAAAAAAGACAAAAAAGGGGACAGATTTATTTTCTTCTGGGAAAGCAGAAGATATGGAAAATAAATCTGTCCCCTTTTTTTTCCTTGACTTATTAAAAATTTGTATAATAATTAAATTGAAATTTCTATATTTCCCATGATGCAAATGTTTTATAGCAAAACTAAGAGGAGGCAGGTAACAATGGAAGATGGCATGCAGGAAGATGTAGATATAATTGACGGTATAATGCAAAGATTAGCCAGAGTTTTTGCTATCCAGGATGTAGAGGAAGCTATTGATATTGATATCAATTTCGCTTATCTTTCTGTGCTTTTTCAGATTCACATTTTAGAAGAGCCTACCATGGGTGAGCTGGCAAGAGTGAGCGAGATTCAACTGAGCACTCTCACACGGGTTATAGATAGACTGGTTGAGCGAGAATTTGTAACAAGGAAAAATGACCCGCATGATAGAAGAGTGGTGAGGGTGAGCTTAACCGCTAAAGGCTCTCAAATAATGGAAAAATATGAGGAGGCAAGAAGAAAAAGGGTAGGCTTAACTCTTAAACAGCTTAGCTTTGGGGAGAGAAAAGAACTTGTAAAAATACTTGAAAAAATTCAAACTAAAATTTTTGATGGAGGGAAAGAAGGCACAAATGAGAGCTAAGTATACTTTTTGTTTCCTGGTGGCTGTTATTTTTTTTATTTTTCCAGGGGTATCACATGCTATCACGCTTGAGGAAGCACTAAATAAAGCTTTAACTAATAACCTTCAGATTCTCCTGGAAAAGGAGAAGCTAAAAGAAGCTGAAAAGGCAAAGGAAGAAGCTTTTGCCGGATACTTTCCTAACCTTGCCCTGAGGGGCTCCCACACCCATTTAGGTGAGCTTCCCTCTATACCCAATCCTCTTTATCCTCATTATGGTCCTGAGAAAATAAAGGTAGGTGAGCAGGATACCACCTCTTTTACTCTCTCTGTTACCCAGCCTGTGTATACAGGTGGTCAGCTTACTTTAGCCAATAGACAGGCAAACCTTAACTACCAGAGTGCCAAAGAGAGGTTATCCCAAACTCAAACCGAGATAATTTTTCAGGTGAAGCAGGCTTTTTATTCTGTTATTCTGGCTGAGAAAAATCTTGAAATAACCGAAAAAGCACTACATCAAGCCGAAGCTCATCTTGAAGTGGTAGAGTCCTTCTACCGCTCGGGTAGAATTTCTCGCTTTGACTTTTTGAGGGCGAGGGTGGAAGTTGCCAATCTTAAGCCTGATTTAACTTATGCAAAAAACAATTTAGATTTAGTCAGGGAGAGACTGGCAACTTTATTATCTGTGGATTCTGCTTTGCTAAAAGTTACAGGAGAGTTAGAATTTGAGCTTTTAGATTTAACCCTGAATGAAGCTATGGAAAGTGCTTATCTTTTTAGAGGCGATTTAAAAGCCTTAAAGATTCAAAGGGAAATGGCGAAGGTATCTGTAGATAGTGCCCGGGCAAGAAATTTGCCCTCTGTTTCTTTTGTAGCAAACTACGAATACACATCAGGTGGAACTGGTGGCTGGGAAGATAGCTGGAATGCAAGCCTTGTTTTATCCTTTCCTTTGTTTGATGGGGGTAAAAATAGAGCTTTTGTGGAACAGAGGGAATCCCAGGTAAGACAGATAGCTCTTGCCATAAGCCAGCTACAGGATGCGATTAAACTGGAGGTTAAAAAAGCTTTCCTGGATATGCAGACAGCAAAAGAGTCTCTTTTTGCCCAGGAGCAAAATATCCAGCAGGCAGAAGAAGCATTATCTATTGCTGAGGCAAGGTATAAAATCGGGACAATTACTCAGATAGAAGTGCTTGATGCTCAACTTGCGCTTACCAGAGCCAAGTTGGGTTACACTAAAGCTTTATATGATTACAATATAGCAAAGGCAAGCCTTATGAAAGCAAAGGGAGGATAGACAAAATGAAGGGAAAAATAGTAGTAGTGTCATTTATTGTGTTAGGTTTCGTTTTTTCAGGAGTGATAGGTTTTTCTCAGCCTAAGGTATCTGCATCTACACAGGCTGAGGTTACAAGAGAGTTTGTAAAGGAGATATCCCTTACCGCTGATATAGCTCCTTACCAGCAGGTCCTGGTTATACCCAAGGTAAGCGGAAATTTAGAAGAGATTAATGTAGATATGGGAGATGGGGTAGAAAAAGGCCAGGTTATAGCTCAAATAGATACTGCAGATATTGCACTTCAAGTAATTCAAGCCGAGGCAGCTTTAATTTCCGCCAAAGCCAATTACGAGAAAGTCAGGTCAATGGCTAAAATTCAGGCGGAAAATAATTTAGAAAATGCAAAAGCTGCTTTTCAATCTGTCCAGGCTCAACTGGACCTGATAAAGGAAACTGCTGATGTGGAGTTTTTTACCGGGCTAAGGCAAGCCCAGGCTGCTTTAAAAATAGCTGAGGCTAATTTAGCAAAAGCAAAAGAAGGAGCAAGGGAGGAGGAGATACAGCAGGTAGAGGGAATTTATCAGCAAGTGCTTGCCAACTTTTACAATGCGGAGAGGGACCTGCAAAGAGCAGAGGATGATTATAATAGAGGTGCCATTCCCGAGCAGGCACTTGATAAGGCAAAACTTGGCTTTGAGGTAGCCAGGGCTCAACTTACCTCAGCCAAGGCAAATCTTGAGCTGGTTAAAAAGGGGGCAAGAAAAGAGGATATACAGATAACTGAAGCTAATGTTGAACAGGTCAAAGCTTCTTTGGAGAATCTGGAGAAGTTAAAGGAGGTTAAAAGCTGGGAAGTAAAAATTCAAGGAGCTCAGACTCAGTGGGAAAATGCAAGAAGTGCCCTGGAGCTGGCTAAAGTTTCCTGGGAGGATAAACTGTGGGAAAAGGATATCCAGCTTGTCCACGCTCAAGTCCAGCAAGCAGAAGCAGCTTTTGAGCTTGCCCGTTCGCGTCTTGAAGATTGCACCATAAAAGCTCCTGTATCCGGGATAGTAAGTGAGCGTTTTGCCGATAAAAGTTCTCTGGTAGGACCGGGACAGCCTCTTTTGTCTATTTTAGACATAAGCTCGGTGAAGATAGTTCTTTATATAGGCGAAGAGATTCTTGATAAGGTGCCTTTAACCGAGAAAATAGCTGTCAGGATTGAAAATTACTTAAACGAAGTTTTCACCCCCCGGCAGATTAACATAAGTCCGGTTATGGACCCTCGTAACAGGAAAATAAAGGTTGAGGTTATCATTCCCAATCCTGATTTGCGTATTAAACCGGGGATGTTTGCCCGGGTTAAACTTTTGCTGGGGCAAGAAAAATAACTTTAGTAGGATGAATGCTCGTTATATGAATTATTGAGGAGTATAAGCTAAACAATGAGTCTTCCCAAACTTGCAGTTAAAAGACGGGTTACCTTTTTCATGGTGTTCATAGCTGTTGTAGCTATAGGTATTGTGGCTCTTCTGGGATTACGCATGGACCTTTTCCCCCAGATGGAGCTTCCTGTTATTGCCGTAATTACCCAGTATAGGGGCGTATCGCCTGAGGATATAGAGTTTCTCATCACCAGACCCATAGAAGAGACAGTTGCTACGGTAGAAAACTTAGATACTTTGACTTCCCAGTCACGAGAGGGCCTCTCTTTAGTTATGGCTAATTTTGCCTGGGGAACGAATATGGATGCTGCCGAGCGCAATTTACGGGCAAAAATTGACCTCATTAAAGGAATGCGTCCCTCGGGAGCAGATGAGCCTTTAATTTTCAAGTTCGATCCGACGTTGATGCCCGTTATGGGAATAGGGGTTTCTGGGGAGAAGAGTTTAGCTGAGCTGAGGCGTATAGCAGAAGATGAGGTGGCTCCCCGTCTTGAACGGATAGTGGGAGTAGCCGCAGCAGATGTGAGTGGAGGAGAGGTCAGAGAAATTCAAATCAGAGTGGATAGAGAAAGAATGAGTGCACGTGGCGTTACCTTAGCTCAGCTCATAGACACGATACGGCGAGAAAATGTGGTCATTCCCGCAGGGACGATTGAGGAGGGACTCTTTGAGTATCCTATCAAGATTTTGGGTGAGTATACTCGGATAGAACAAATCGCAGATACCGTTGTATCCTACAGCGGTAATGCTCCCATATACGTAAAAGATGTGGCGTATGTGGTCGATGGAATGGGCGAGCGACGCGAAATCACCCGCGTCAATGGCACTCCTGCAGTAACAATTACTATCCGTAGAGCATCAGGAGCCAATACCGTAGATGTGAGCGATAGGACTTTAGCCCAGCTTCCCGATATTGAAAGGTCAGTGGGTGATATAAAACTATCAATTATTTTTGAGCAGGCTGAAATCATTAAAGAGTCAATGGCAAACCTTTTTAATACGATTATTTTAGCCGTCGTTTTGTGCGCGGTAGTTCTCTTCATTTTCCTTCGCAGCTTGAGAAGTATGGTAGTCGTTCTCATTTCCATTCCTGTGTCACTCGTTGCAACGTTTATCGCTATGAACGTTGCCGGTGTTACCATGAATATAGTTTCCATGGGAGGGCTTGCCTTAGGGGTAGGTCTTTTTGTGGATAACTCCATTGTGGTTCTGGAAAGTATATTTCGGCACCGCGAAAAAGGAGAGCCGGCTGACCAGGGTGCAGTCATTGGTGCATCTGAGGTATCCACGGCAATTACCGCATCCACCCTTACCACTATCTGCGTATTTTTTCCTGTCATATTTATTCCCGGCATCGCCGGGCAGATTTTCCGGGACTTAGTTCTTACCGTAACGTTCTCACTTTTGATTTCACTGTTTGTGGCTATATCCCTCGTACCGTTAATTTCCTCACGCATTTTACGCCTGGACGTTTCTCGCAGGATGAATTTTACCCGCATTTTTACGACAGTCATAGACAGAAGTATTCATAGTTACAGTAGAATGCTTGATTGGTGCTTAGGTAATCGCAAGAAATTTTTAGTTTTCGTGGGAGTTCTTTTTTTCATCAGCATGGTCATTCTTGTTCGATTTGTTGGTGTGACGTTCATGCCCGAAATGGATACAGGTTCTCTTAGCATACAAATTAAACGACCACCGGGGACACGATTAGCAGAAACCGATGCAACTCTGCGTCAAGCCGAAAACATAATCAGGGAATATCTGGTTGATATTGAAACAATGCAGACAAGTGTAGGAGCAGGGGCAGGATTTATGGCGCTCATGGGTGCAGGCTCGCATGCAGGGAGCATACGATTAGAACTTGTGGATAGAGCAAAGCGTACCATGTCCACTCGGGAAGTAGAGACGAAGCTGCGTGAGGTGCTTCCTCCCGCGTTACCCGAGGCGGAAGTGGGATTTGGTGGTGGTATGCAAATAGGAGGGTTAGGAACTACTGCTGGAGCGAACATAGAAATCTATGGACACGATTTAGCTATGCTTCAGAGGGTAGCCTATCAGGTCAGGGAAAAAATAGAAGATGTCCGGGGCGTAGCTGATGTTGAGGTGGATATGGAAAGGGAAGGGCGGCCTCAGTTGAGTTTGCATTACAAGCGCGATCGACTGTATGATTTTGGTCTTTCTACGGCGTACGTTTCCAATATCGTGAGCAGCGCTATTCAGGGAACGGTTGTTTCTCGCTATCGAGAAGCAGGGAGGGAATACGATATTCTGGTGCGCTTGAGAGAAGAAGACAGGTTAGCTATTGAGGACATAGAGAGACTCAGTATCACGACCCCACGGGGAGCAGAAGTCAGGTTGGCAGAGGTAGCAAACATAGAGTATACGTCCACGCCGCTCACGATTCGCCGAAAAGATCAGCAGAGAATAGCCGACGTTTCTTTCCGGGCAGTGGGAAGACCACTGGGAGATGTTCTTGTTGATGTGGAACGAGGATTGACTGAGGTTGAATTCCCGGCTGATTTTCGCTGGGCAATCGGAGGAAGCGGGGAGGATATGCGTCAATCTTTGACCTGGCTCATCATCGCTCTCATAGTTGGTATGTTTCTGGTGTACATGGTAACTGCTTCTGAGTTTGAATCGCTGAGAGACCCTTTTATTATGTTTCTTACCATTCCCTTATCGTTGATGGGTGTTGCCTGGATGCTTTTTTTAACCGGCACTCCTTTAAGTATCATTGCCATGGTTGGTGTCATCATGCTTGTAGGTATTGTGATTAACAATTCTATTGTGCTTATTGATTACACCAGTCTTTTACGATTGCGCGGAGAAGCTGTCTTGGTAGCGACCAAAGAAGCAGGTAAGGCGAGATTTCGTCCGGTCTTAATGACCGCACTCACCACCATTTTAGCCATGATTCCCCTGGCTTTGCAGATAGGACCAGGCGCAGAAAACTGGGCACCTATGGCTCGTTCGGTTATTGGTGGGCTTGTGGCAGGATTATTCATTACACTACTTGTTATTCCCGTAATTTACAGCCTATTTGAGGAAAGCAAGGA
>JACUUP010000055.1 GCA_014859225.1 Candidatus Aerophobota bacterium | reverse complement strand
AAAGAGAATATCGTTCGCTTAATATTTACGCTGATGAGCGTACCTCCCAAAAAGTTTACGCAACTGAGTAAGGATTGAGGGACAGGGAAAGAGGGTTGTGTTTTATAGTTTGCTATTTTTTTTATGATATCACATACAGTATGTGATATTTTTTTTATTAAAATGTAATAATACAATATAAGGTAGGGAAAAAGTGAACGATACAAAAATAAAAAATAAAAATTTTGATTTTTCTCTGGGAGACTATTTTCAGGAAATTGGAAAGTCTCCTCTTTTGTCTCGAGAAAAAGAAAAAGAGCTTTCCCGCAAAATAAAAGCTACAAGGGGCAAGCTCATAGACCTTTTGCGCAGGATAACAGGCTTAGTAGTGAAAAATCCTGGACTTTTAAACTTCTTTTTGGAAAGAGAATACTCTCGCGAGGATTTGCTGGACATCAAGGACAATATGGACAGGGTAAGGAATCTCATCAATTTTGTCATTCAGAACAAGGATAAGCTTGTAGAAATCGCCATACCTTTTGAAAAGGAAATTAGCGATGCTATTGCTTTGTTACTTCGAACCAAAAATATATACGAGCATTACAAAAGAGAGATGATGCAGGCAAATTTGCGTCTGGTGGTAAGTTTTGCTAAGAATTATGTGCATCAGGGTGTATCTTTTTCTGACCTCATCCAGGAAGGAAACATTGGTCTTTCACATGCAGTGGATAAATTTGACCCTGATATTGGAAATCGCTTCAGCACCTATGCCAGCTGGTGGATAAAACAATCGCTTAACCGAGCCATAACCGACCAGAGTAGAACCATTCGTTTGCCGGTTCACATCGCTCATCTTTTGAAAAAAATAAATTATGCATCCAATAAGCTTGAGCAGGAATTTCAAAGAGAGCCTACGCCAGAGGAAATTGCCGAGTGTGTGGATCTAACTACAGATAGAGCCAAGGAAGTTCTTAAGTTGAGCCGGGATTCTATTTCTTTTGATACTCCCGTGGGAGATGAGGAAAGTGATAGCACTATGATGAGTTTTGTTGCTGATTCTAGCGTTCCCTCTCCTGTGTATGGTTTGACTATGAAAATGTTAAAGAAAGAAGTAAAAAACCTCTTGGAAAAGGTAATTACCGATGAGAGAGAACTGGATATTTTAAAGCTGAGGTTTGGCCTTGAGGATGAAAGGACCTATTCTCTCAGAGAGCTGGGTAAAAAATATGCTGTCAGTAGAGAGAGAATCAGGCAGATTCAGGATAAGGCACTTAGAAAACTAAAAACATATGCGGAGAAAAAAGAACTACAGGGCTATCTGGAACTTTTAGATATATTGCGCTCCGAGGTGAAAGAAGTCACTTTATAGAAACTATTCCAAAAATTCAGTGATAATGCTACACCAACAAAAGATATTCTCTCCCGCTGCAGAAAATATAAGAGTAAAAGTTTTGTCCAATCGGTGCATAAAACCCGGGCATTTCAGGCTTGCTTTTAGGGTTCCAGTTTCTTTTCCTGAGGCAGTGCCGGGGCAGTTTGTGCATATCAAAGTGGGAGAGGGTCCTGTGCCTCTTTTGAGAAGACCATTCAGTATAAGTAACTACACACCCGGGAAAATTCAGATAATCTACGCCGTGGTGGGTCAGGGAACAAAAATTCTATCTCATGCAAAAAGAGGAGATTATCTGGACATGCTGGGTCCTGCGGGTAAAGGCTTTTGTATCTGCGAAGAGGCAAAAACTCATCTTTTAATTGGTGGTGGCATGGGAGCTGCTCCCCTCGTTTTTCTTGCCCGGAAGATTCTAAAAAAAGTTAAAAAGGATAGCTCTATTTCAGTATTTCTTGGTTTTAAAACAAAACAAGAGATTATCCTGAAAGAGGAGTTTGCAAAAAACTCCATAATAGGCTTACAAATTGCCACCGAGGATGGAAGCTTTGGTTATAGGGGTCTTGTATCTGAGCTATTTGAGGACTATCTGAAAAAAATATCCTCAACTTCTAAATTTAGCATTTATGCCTGTGGACCGCTGCAGATGCTTAAAACTGTTGCCAGGTTAAGTTTTGATTATGATATTTTCTCCCAGGTTTCAATGGAAGAGATTATCTGCTGTGGTGTAGGTGCCTGCAGAGGTTGCGTCATTAAAGGGACAGCCGGGTATATGCGAGTTTGCCAGGAAGGACCAGTGTTTGATGCAAAAAAGATTTCCTGGAGTTAACAAAAAATTAAAGACTTGAGGAAATTTTATGCCGGCAAATCTTCCTCCCCAGTACTATGAAGCAGAGAGAAGATACAGGGAAGCAGGTAGTTTGGAGGAGAAAATTTCCCTTCTTCAGGAAATGCTGGCGATTATGCCCAAGCATAAGGGTACAGATAAACTGCAGGCAGACCTCAGAGCCAGGATATCCAAATTAAAAAAAACAGCGGAAAAGAAAAAAGGACCTCACAGAAGCTCCCAGCCCTACCAGATACCAAAAGAAGGTGCAGCACAGGTTATCTTAATTGGTCCACCCAATACAGGAAAATCCAGTATTCTCTCAGCCCTCACCCGAGCCTCCCCTGAGATTGCCCCCTACCCATTTACCACTCACCAACCGCTTGTAGGGATGATGGAATATGAAGATATAAAAATTCAACTGGTAGATACACCCCCCATTGCCGAAGAGTTTGTTATTCCCTGGTTGGGAGAGATAATTAAAAAAGGGAATTTGCTTGTAGCTGTGCTTGACCTTGGAAGAGATGATATTCTGGAACAGATGGAAGCTATACTGGAAAAATTAAAAGAGCTCAAGGTAGAACCGGAAAACGAGAAAAAAGATGATGAAAAAGGTATTCTGTATAAAAAGATAGCTATAATTGCTAACAAGCAGGACCTTGACGCAGAACAGGTGAGATTATCCATTTTAAAAGAATTTTATGCGCAAAGATTCCCTCTAATAAGTGGCTCTGTAAAATTTTCTCAAGACATGGAAAAATTAAAGGAAAAAATTTATAAAGCTCTTGATATTATAAGGGTTTATACTAAAGTTCCTGGGCAGCCTCCCGATATGAGGGACCCTGTCGTTCTTAAAAAAGGCAGTTTAGTAATAGATGCTGCCCGCTCTATACATAAAGATTTTGCCCATAATTTGAGATATACCCGGATATGGGGGTCTGATGAATTTAAGGGACAAAAAGTGGAAAAGGGGCATCCTCTGGAGGAAGGTGATATTCTGGAGTTTCATATTTAACTTTAAGAAGGAGAAAGTTTGGACAAATTCAATGTAGAGCTTGCTGCTACAATTGGCAGGGTTAAGTTGAAAAATCCAGTTCTGGTTGCAGCCGGAACCTTCGGGTATGGGGAAGAATACGCAAAGTATGTGGATTTAAATAAATTAGGGGGGCTTATCGCAAAAACCATAACTTTAAAACCCCGCAAAGGAAATCCCCCTCCCCGCCTCACCGAGACACCCGCTGGTCTTTTAAATTCAATTGGTCTTGAGAACTCGGGCATTGACAGTTTTATTGAAAAAAACCTGCCCTTTTTGCACAACTTAAAGACAGCTCTGATTGTAAGCATTGCCGGGGAAAATGAGGAAGATTATTTAAGATTGGCTGATAGGCTGGGTAAAGAAAAATGTATTCACGCTTTGGAAGTAAATGTATCCTGCCCCAATGTTAATTCAGGTTCTAAGATGATAGGGGAGGAGCCAGAGCTTGTTTTTTCTTTAACCAGGAGATTGAAAGAGGTTAGCGGACTACCTTTTTTTATTAAACTTTCTGCTCAAATTGGAAGGATGGTTGAGCTCTCCCAGGCTGCCCGGGAAGCTGGAGCAGAAGCTGTATCTTTAATTAACAGTATCCCGGCGATGGCAATTGATGTTGATAAAATGTGCCCAAAACTTGGAAATGTTGTGGGAGGGCTCTCAGGACCAGCCATAAGAGCAATTGCTGTAAAGATAGTGTGGGAGGTTCATTCTAAGGTGGATATTCCCATTATTGGAATGGGGGGAATAATGAGTCTTGAAGATGCTCTGGAGTTTGTGCTCGCCGGGGCAAGTGCTGTAGCAGTTGGAACCGCTAACTTCATAGACCCTCAGGTTTCGCTGAAGATAATAGATGAGCTTGAGCATTATCTATATGAGAAAAAAATAAGAAGTTTTTCTGAACTTGTTGGCAAGCTTAAAACAGGGGGATGATTTGCTTATCTGGATAAAGTTTATTATCTGCAGTGTAGCTATTATCTGGTGTGGATACAAAGCGTCTTACCTCGGGGATGTTTTATGTGAAAAAACCCGGGTTACAAGGACTATTATGGGGTTTGCCGTTCTGGCTGGTGCCACTTCGGCACCTGAGTTCGTAACAAGTGTTGCCTCCATAGTTGTTGTGAAATTACCTGATTTTGCTGCAGGAGACCTTTTTGGAAGCCTTATTTTTAACCTTGGAATTATTGCTTTGCTGGATTTAATTGAGGGAGAAGGTCCACTTATGTTGAAAGTGCACACCAAGCAGATTCTATATGCTGGCTGGACGGTTATTTTTTTATCCGTAATTGTTTTTTTCATGCTGCTCAGAATTTTTACAGATTTTAGCTTCCATTTGTTAGGTTTAGGCTGGGAAAGTTTTCTCCTTCCTTTTCTTCTCATCGTAGCTCTTTTTTCTATATTTAAAATGGAAAAAACTGAGCAAAAGGATGCCACCACTTCTTTTGTAGAAAAGATATATAAACATTTATCTTTTAGAACAACTTTATTTAAGTTCATCTTTTACCTTTTAGCGATTGTTGGGTTAGGGATATGGCTTTCTCAAATAGGAAAAGAGATAGTTTTTGTGATGAGGTGGAGTGAAGTTATGGTAGGCACCTTTTTTCTTGGCATTGTAACCTCTTTTCCGGAACTTATAGTTTCCATAAGTGCTCTCAAGTTTGATGTAGATATGGCTGTTGGCAATATTTTAGGCAGCAATTTTTTTGATACCATGATTGTTCCTCTTTGCGATGCACTTTTGCGGGAGGGAGTATTTCTTTCCTCAATCAGGATGGAGAATCTACTCACTGTGATACTTGCCATAGTACTGTCAAATATACTTATAATAGGCCTTATATCAAGGTCAAAACGTTGCTTTTTAAAACTCGGCTGGGATGCCATATCTATGGTTTTAGTTCTAATAGGAGGTAGCTCTATTTTGTTTTTTCTAACAAAATAAAGACAAAATATGCTTTGAGCTTGACGGAACTTATTTATTTCATTTAATATACAAAAAGAACAAAAAGGGAAAGATTATGGATGTGGAAGAAAAATGGGAAAAGGCAGTTAGAGAAACTAAAATTGTAAGGTACCGTTTGCGCAACTTATTAGCTTTTGATTCTACTGAGCTTTCCTATATAGCTCTTGCTTCTTCCGCCGTGAATTTAGGCGATACCGTGGTAAGGAAAGGGAAAGTGATTGTTCATCGGCCCTTAATTGTACTTCCTCACGCTCCTTATGCTCAGTTTGAGGGTTTTGATTTCTGGAAGGACTTTGATATAAGCGGGGATGATATACGTAGATTTCTTTTGATGAGAGGTATCTCCTTTCCCGCCCTGAAGTATAAAAATGAGACCTACAATTTAGACATTTTTGAAGGAAATTTGGAAAAAGCGGTGGGTTATTTTTCCGACCAGCTGGAAAGAAAAGAAGATATTCAATCCGGGCTTATAACTGGACCTGAGGATGTCTGGCAGTTCTCAACTCTTATCTATGTGGCTGCTATGGCGGCACGGTCTGCTTCCAGTGATATAGAGCGCATAATAGAGGAGCTTAGAAGAAAAAAACATTAATATTTTTAGACCTCTTGCTTTGCACCTTTATAAGCAACAAAGCTAGTGGGGGACTCCCACACCTTAATCTCATAGAGAGGAAGCTCTTTTAATCTTCCCCAAATCCAGATAGCTATATTTTCCGTGGAAGGTTGAGGTAAAAGGTCATTGAGGTAGCTGTGGTCGAGTTTTTTCATTACTTTTTCCTCAACGATTTCTTTTAACTGAACAAAATCAAAAGCAATGCCATCTTTTCCCACCGGAGCCTGCACGCTTACCTGTATTTTCCATCTGTGACCATGAAGATTTTCGCACTTTCCCTGATAGTTTACAAGCTTATGGGCAGCATCAAATTCAAATTCCCTGGTTATTACCATTTTATCCTCTTCAGGTTAGTTTTTTATTTTTTGATTATGTTTATAAACTTCACTTTGTCAAATTACCTGCCCATCCTTTTTATTTTTCTTTACAAACCTAACTATCTTTTTTATAATGCACTTGCATAAGATATAGATATTCCTGATAGCTTAATTAAGTAAGAGTAAAGGATTTTTCTATGAGCAAGAGCGCCAAGCAAAAAGATAGAGCAATTCCCTTTATAGCAATAAGCTCTTTTTTCTTTTCCTTTATTTTTGCAAGGTTGTGGGTAGTTCTAACAAAGGCGGACAAAACTGCATATGAGGAGAGTATCACCTATTTTGGTAGAAATTTAATTATACGCGGGATTCACATTCACCACTTTTTTTACGGATTCATTCTTCTTTGTATTGGCGGCTGGCTTGCTCTTAATTACGGGCAAAAGATAATGAGGAAAATAGCTGCTATTTTGTACGGATTAGGATTAGGATTTTTTTTAGATGAGATTGGCTTTCTCCTTACCTGGGGAGAGTACTGGTCATCTTTAACGTATGCTATTGTTCTTTTAACCAGTGTTATTTTTTTAAACGCTGTTTACTTTGCCGATTTCTGGAATGAGGTTAGAAAAAATATTATTTTATCAAGCAAGCATCATCCCTTTGCATCCAAAGTTTTAAAGATTCCTTTATTAGTGGAGGTGGTTGATAAAATGAGTGACAAAATTAGCAAAACGGAAAAGGTGAGTTTGATTTTTACCGGTCTTGTTTATCTGGGAGCAGGGACAGCAGTTTTAATCTACCCCAAATTTCTCTACTACTGGGTGGCGGCTGGATTTATCCTGGCAAGCATATCTCATTTTGTCAGAGCAATTAAGAGCTGATATATGAGACTAACAGTTACCTTTCAGAGCTTAGCTTCCGAATCTAAGGTAAATCTACCCTTGCATTATCGGGTGAATACCGTAGGACAGGCGTCTCGCCTGTCATTGCAAATTTTTGACTTATTATCTCTTCTCCTCCCCCTTGAGGGGGGAGGAGAAGGTGGGGGTGAAGGGATTTTACAGTAAGATAAAATTAAAACGGAGGTTAGCTATGATGCACATCCTGGGAAAAAGTTTTAAACTCAAAGTTGTGGTAAGCCTCATTTTCTTGTTATCGCTCATTATATCCGGGAATCTGGGGCTGGCTTCTGAGGTAGAAAAAACTATCTGTGTGGTTCAGGGTAAAGGCGATGTCAGAACAGCTCCTGATATGACTATTCTAAATATAGGAGTGGAGATTGTTGCTCCTGCTGCTGAGCTAGCTCAAAGACAAAATGCCGCAATAATGGAAGATGTTATTGCCACTCTTCTAAAATTTGAGATTAAAAGGACAGAAATAAAAACAGTTGGTTTTTATATGTGGCAGGCTATAGAATATGAGGAGGGAAGGCAGGTATTCAAGGGGTTCAGGGTTACCCACAGCCTGGAAGTTTATGTAATGGATGTTACCAGCGCAGGAAAGGTCCTGGATGCTGTAGTAAAAGCTGGCGTGAATATAATTAACGATGTGCGCTACTATCTTAAGAATCCAAAGCACGCTTACAATCAGGCGTTATTAATAGCAGTGGATAATGCACGCTATAAAGCAGATGTACTGGCAAAAGCTCAGGGAAAAAGGGTGGAGAGGCTGGAAAAAATAGTGGAACTGGAAGTTTATGGACCGTACTACGGAGCTGAAGGGGGTGCAAGAGAAGAGTTCCTCATGACTCCCTTTGTTCCCGGCCAGCTCAAAATAGAAGCAAAAGTTGAGTGCACCTTCATCTTATCTGAATAGGTAGGTAAATTTCTGGAGATTACAATATGCAAATAAATTGGAGAGAGTACATTGTGAGCACACCAGATGTGCTTAGAGACAAACCTAGAGTTAAAAGAACAAGAATTCCAGTTAGTCTTATTCTTGAATATTTGGCTTCTGGTAAAACTGTTGAGGAGATTATAGAGGAGTTTCCCGATTTAAAAAGGGAACAAATTGTTGCTTGTTTGGATTATGCTCGAGAGCTATCAGAATTTGAGGCTGTAATTTCATGAGTTTGAGATTTTTGCGGATCACCTCATACCAATTTTGTAATTCGAAATCGTGGACAGGTGACCATAAAGTTTTTAGATCCTCGTAAATAGCATGAGAAGAAAATATGGAAATACAAGTTGACGCTCATACATTAGAACGGGCGGAAGAAAGAGGAACAAATGAAGAAGAAATTAAGGATGTTATCCACACCGGTTTTTCTATCCCGGCTAAATATGGACGAAGAGGAAAAGCTAAGGTGTACGATTTTAAATCAAAAAGGCATAATAAATACTATGACCAAAAAAGAGTGGAGGTATTTTATATCGTGAGAAAAGAATTAATAGTCACTGTGACCGTTTATGTATTTTATGGAAAGTGGGAGGAATAAAAAATGAATATTACTTACAATGACAAGACAGATCTTCTCTACATTCGTTTGGATGATAGGAAACAAGAGGTCATAAACAAAAGGGTATCCGAGGATATTGTACTGGATATAGGAGAAAGCGAGAAAGTCATTGGTATCGAGATCCTTAATGCCTCAAAGAATATAAATCTGGAGAGACTTCTCCCGGTTAGATATGAAGCCTCAAAAGGAGCTTTATAATTGCAAAAAATTACCGGCACTTTAATCTGGTACTACTACATCTGCCCAAGGGAAGTTTGGCTTATGGCGCATGAGCTAAGCCCAAATGAGGAGGACCCTTTCCTTGAAATTGGCAGACTTCTCTTCTTTGGGGGAATACCTATAGGAGGGAGAAAAAGGAAATAATTGCAGGTAATATGAAAATAGATCTTCTAAGAAGAAAAAATGGTGAGATGATAGTGGGTGAGGTTAAAAAATCATCCCGCTTTGTAAAATCAGCTACCATGCAGCTTGCCTTTTATCTTTACCGACTGAGAAAAAGAGGGATTATTGCCAGTGGCGAACTTCTCA
>JACUUP010000054.1 GCA_014859225.1 Candidatus Aerophobota bacterium | reverse complement strand
TTTTTTCTTATTGTTACCTATTGTGTTAACTGGAAGGTTTTTTTTCTTCTGTCTGGGGCATGCGGGATATTTTAACCTTTTTTATCCTTTTTGCATCAACATCTACCACCTCTATCCTGACCCCATTTTGTTCTATTACTTCACCCTTGCGAGGAATTTTTCCCATGTGGTTACATATAAATCCACTAATTGACTCAAATGATTCTGCCTTTTCGGGAAGCGAAGTTTCAAGTTTATCGTTAATCTCATCAATGTCGGTATCTCCTTCCACGAGCGCTGAGCCATCTTTAAGTAACTGCACTCTCTCGGATGTTTCTGTGTCATATTCGTCTTCAATTTCTCCTACCAGCTCCTCAAGTAAATCCTCCACAGTAATTATACCGGCTACTCCCCCATACTCATCAACGACTACGGCAAGATGTGTCTTTTCTCTTTGCAGTTGATGAAATATCTCACTCAGCTTCATGGCGTACGGCACAAAGATAGGGGGGTGAATAATATCTTTTACCTTCAGTGTATCCCACTTATCAGCAATAGGTAAAAGGTCTTTCGCGTAGACTGTCCCCACTATATTATCCAATCTTCCATCGTATACAGGAATTCTTGAATAACCCGCTTCATTTATAAGCTTTGCCAGCTGGGTTAAACTTGCCTCCCGGGAGATAGCTACTATTTTTGTGCGGGGAGTCATAATTTCTTTGGCTATTGTTTCATCAAATTCTAAAGCTGAATGAACGAGCTCTTCTTCTTTTTCTTCTAAGGCTCCTTCTTCCTGGCCTATATCTATAAGGGTATGGATTTCTTTTTCTGTAATTAATTTTGGAAGAGCTTTTCTTGCTACCGGTCCCAGGATTCCCTGCGTTAGAAAGTTTAAAGCTTTCACTGCAGGCAAAAGAACTTCAGAGAGGAAGATAATCGGCCCAATAACCTTAAGAGAAACTTTTTCTGCATACTCCCGACAGTACCTTTTAGGTGTAATTTCTCCAAACAAAAGAATTACAAAAGTCGTGATTCCCGTTGCAATTCCTACAACTTTTCCCTGTGCACCTCCTATCCACTTCTCTGTTAATACGGTAGCAAGGCTGGCAGCTGTTATATTGACTAAGTTGTTGCCTATAAGAATTGTGGTTAGCCATTGAGATGGGTTTGAAATGAGTGCATCAAAATAATGCTTTTTGTGGGGATTTTCTTTGCCCAGTCTTTTTAAAGTGATTTTACCCAGGGATGAAAGAGCTATTTCCGAACCGGAAAAAAAGGCTGAGAGCCCAACACATACAATGAGAATAATTAATATTATCCACGCATCTAACAAGCTCTACCTCTTATTTTAAAAAGACTTTCTAATTTGCTTTATTTCCGTCTCTGAACTGAATTAGTTTTTCCGCTAAAACAGGTGTAACTTTTGCCTCAATAATTACTTTATCATTTAAATACTTTTTATCTTTTACCTCACCCTTCTCGTAAACAAGGGAGATTAAATCATTTCTCTGGTAAGGAAAATAAAATACTGTATCTATCATAGTTTCATCTATCATGGCAGCTATTTTTTTCAGAAGTTCCTCAAGCCCAAATCCTGTGAGACCTGATGTAAGGATGGGTGAGTTTAAGGCTCGCTTAACTCTTTCAACTGCAGCATGATTTTGAGCAAGGTCTATTTTGTTTAGAACATTAATTATGGGTTTTTCATGTGCGTTAAGCTCTTTTAGCACTGAATAAGTAGCCCCATTTTGTTCCATTACCTTAGGGTGAGAAGCATCCAAAACATTAATGAGTATGTCATTTTCCTCCACTTCCTGTAAAGTTGCGTGAAATGCCGCTATTAGATGATGGGGGAGTTTGTTTATAAATCCCACAGTATCAGTTAGAAGCACTACCTGGTTGTTGGGAAGAGTGAGTTTTCTTGTGGTAGGGTCAAGCGTGGCAAATAATTTGTTATCAACTCTGACATCTGCTTCAGTCAGACGGTTAAGAAGAGTGGATTTGCCAACATTTGTGTATCCTATTAAAGCTATTTTCCACCAGTTAGCTCTTTTTTTCTTAATTACATGGCGTTGTCTTTCTATCTGTTTAATTTTTTCCTTTAACTTTATTATACGGTCCTTAATTTTCCTTCTGTCCACCTCCAGTTTCATTTCTCCCGGTCCGCGAGTTCCTATTCCTCCACCAAGACGCGAAAGCAAGAGCCCCATTCCTGTTAATCGGGGAAGCAGATAGCTCAGTTGAGCAAGCTCAACCTGAATTTTTCCCATTCCCGAGTTAGCCCGCAGGGCAAATATATCTAAAATAAGCTGAGTGCGGTCAACAATCTTTACACCGATTTTTTCTTCCAGATTTTTTTGCTGGGAGGGGGTTAAATCATCGTCAAATATTACTACATCCGTAGCAAGCTGCTGGCAAATACGCACAACCTCTTCTGCCTTACCTTTCCCTATATAAAAGGCGGAATCCGGCATCTCTCGCTTCTGAATGAGCCTACTCTGCACCTGGCCTCCCGCCGTTTGCACTAATTGGGAAAGTTCATGTAAAGAATCCTCTGTACTCCACCCCGTCTCACCTTCCTTTTTGCTCTCAAGAGCTACCAGAACGGCTTTCTCTTTTTTCTTTGCTCCAACTGGCTTTATATAATTTTGTTTAGGGATGGTTGCAGTTTCCCTCCTTTTAGTTCTGTCTAAATTTTATTCTAATCTACAAGGATGTCAATACTTTCATAGCTTCAAAGAAAAGGATACTCCCCCCTAAAATCCAGCAATACCAGGAAAAGATGACGAGTTTTTTCTCTTCCAGGACTTTTCTCAAGATGGTTAAAGCAATAATACCTGTTATAAAAGCTGTTGAGGTTCCAAGAAAAAAGGGAAGAGTGGGGGCGCTAGCCACTGCCACGTTAACTTCCCTACTTTCCAGCACTAAGGCGCCAATTGCTGCAGGAATAAAAAGTAAAAAACTATACCGGAAAGCTATTTTTCTTCCAAGACCTCTTATAAGCCCGGATGATATGGTCGTGCCTGACCTTGATATTCCTGGAATTATAGCTACCCCCTGCATAAATCCAATAAATAAAGCATCAATTATGCCAGGTTTTTGTTTTTTTTCAGGAATGCGCATATTGCTGGATAGTTTTTCCCCCAGCCATAAAAAAAATCCAGTGAAAAGAAGCATTCCTGCAGGTAAAACTGCACCATAGAACAAAAAATCTTTCACTTTACTTAAAATAAACCCTGAAAAAGCGGTAGGTAATGTTCCTATAAGAACGGCTAAGATAATTTGACGATAAAATAAATATTCTTTATCCCGGGAACTAAATTTTACAACAGATAAAACTATAAGATAAAGCTCTTTGCGAAAAAAAACTACTACAGAGGCTAAAGTTCCTATATGCACCATTACATTAAAAAAAACTACAGATTCTTTAATTCCCATGTAGTGCTGGAGAATAACAAGGTGACCGGAGCTACTTATAGGTAGAAATTCAGTAAACCCCTGGAGGATTCCCAAAACAAGGCTATGGGTAACATTCATTTATGTTTTTTGCTTCCTTCCTTGCAGATTCCTCGTTTAGATGTGCGGATAAAATTGCACAAATACTCAACTTCAGGGATATTCTCCAGCTCATTTTCTATTTTCTTTAAAGCCTGGGAAGTGTTCAGCCCGGACCTGAAAATTATCTTGTAAGCCCTGGCAAGGTGATTGCGGGTGGCAGGAGAAAAGCCTGCTCGTCTCAGTCCCACCACATTTAAATTCCAAAGATGCACAGGGTTTCCATCGGCAAGGGTGAAAGGGGGTATATCTTTGATGACTTTACTAAGTCCTCCAACTATAGCGTACGCACCTATTCTCACATATTGGTGCACGCCTACCATTCCGCCGATTATTACCTTATCTTCCACTCTAACATAACCGGCGAGGGCTCCCATATTAGCTATAACTACTCCATTTCCTACCCAGCAGTTGTGAGCTATATGACAGTAAGCCATAAGTAAGTTATTGTTACCGATATGAGTGGCACTTTCTTTTTCGGTTCCCCGATGGATGGTTACATATTCCCGGATAATATTATCATTCCCAATTTCCACAAAGCTTTTTTCACCTTTATAATGAACATCCTGAGGTTGCGTACCTATTACAGCACCCTGAAATATCTGGCATCTTTTACCTATTTTTGTCCATCCCTGAATTGATACATTTGAGCCAATTTTAGTTTCATCACCTATTAGTACGTTCTCTCCAATTATACAATAAGGGCCTATTTCAACCCCTTTTCCCAGCACTGCGGTTGGACTCACTATGGCTGTTGGATGCAGGTTCATCATTTTATCTATACCACCCCTATTCTTTCCATAATTTTATCTACATATCTAATATAGTATTTCAAATTAAAAAGTTCCTCTATTTGTTTCTGGCTCAGGTGGTTGGCAATATCTTTATCTTCTTTAATTATTTTTTTGAAATTCTCTCCCCTCTCTAAGCTTTGCATAGCATCTTTTTGAACCATTTTGTAGGCATCCTCCCGGGATAGCCCTTTTTCTATTAATCTTAGCATTATTCCCTGGGAGAAAAAGACTCCCCTTGAGAGTTTAATATTTTTGTGCATATTTTCCGGATACACCCGTATATCTTTCACCACATCGGTAAATTTTACCAGCATGTAATCTATCAGGATTGTGGAGTCAGGAAAGATAATTCTCTCGCACGAGGAGTGGGAGATGTCTCTTTCGCCCCAGAGGGGAATATTCTCAAGGGCAGCCTGGAGATTGGCTCTTAGAACTCTGGCAAGACCACATATTCTCTCACAGATTATTGGATTCTTTTTATGAGGCATGGCTGAGGAGCCTTTTTGTTTTTTTCCGAACCCTTCCTCAACCTCCATTATTTCCGTGCGCTGCAGACTTCTTATTTCAACACAGAACTTGTCAAGAGAGGAGGCGAGGATGGCAAGAGCGGCAAGGTAAAAGCAATGTCTATCCCTTTGAATTATCTGGTTTGATACGGGTGAAGCTTTTAATCCCAGCCTCTCACAGACAAATTCTTCCACTTGAGGGTCAAGATGGGCATAGGTCCCCACGGCCCCTGATACTTTGCCGCAGGCTATTTCCTCGCTTGCTATTTTTATCCTGTGCAAGCTCCTTTTAATCTCCTCATACCACAGAGCAAATTTTAATCCAAGGGTAACAGGTTCTGCGTGGACTCCGTGCGTTCTTCCCATCATAATTGTATACTTATACTCAATAGCTTTTTCTTTTAGTGCCTGTATGAGATTTTCCATATCTTTAACGATTATTTCTGAAGCTCTTTTCAGTTGAACAGCTAATGTAGTATCCAGTATATCCGATGAGGTAAGTCCAAGATGAATGTACCTGGAAGAAGGACCCACTTTTTCTGAGAGAGCAGTAAGGAAGGCTATTACATCATGTTTTACTTCCTCTTCTATTTTATTAATCCTTTCTATATCAAAGCTTGCCTTCTTTTTAATTGTGTCAACTTCCCCGGGAGGAATTTTTCCAAGTTTAGCCCAGGCTTCACACACCAGGATTTCAATATTGAGCCATATCTTAAATTTTTCCTCCTCCTTCCACACACCTACCATTGCCGGGAGACTGTAACGGGGTATCACTTTTTCCTCCTTGCTTTGGCTGAGGTGGTGAGAGGAAGACCAAAGATATGGATAAATCCAGGAGCAGCTTTTTGGTCAAAGACATCCTCTTTAGTATAAGTTGCAAGCTTTACATCGTAAAGGGAAAAGGGAGACTTTCTTCCGGTAACCTGACAGCTACCTTTAAAAAGTTTGACTTTAACTACTCCCGTAACCCACCTTTGAGTTTCCTCTACAAATTTATCCAGAGCTTCCCTCAGAGAAGATTCCCAGAGTCCATTATAGACAAGCTCAGCGTATTTGTTAGAAACTACCCTTTTAAATTGAAGGACATCTTTATCCAGGGTTAAACTTTCAAGTTCCCCATGGGCTGTGTGGAGAATAATGGCGGCTGGTGCCTCATAAACTTCTCTTGATTTTATTCCCACGAGTCTGTTCTCCACCATATCAACTCTACCCACACCATTTTGTCCTCCCAGTTCATTTAAAAGCTGAATTAATTTGACCGGAGGGTGTTTTTCTCCATTTAGCTTAACTGGAACTCCCCTGTCAAACTCAATTTCCAGGTAGGTGGGTTTTGAAGGAGCCTTTTCCGGGTTTTTTATAATCTGAAAACTATCATCTGGAGGCTCCTGCCACGCATCTTCAAGTGGCCCACACTCCACGCTGATTCCCCACAAATTGCGGTCAATTGAATAGATGCAGCCTTCTTTAGCTTCAAGAGAAATGTTGTGCAAGGCTGCATATTCTATTTCCTCTTCTCTGGAGGTAAATTCCCATTCTCTTACCGGAGCTAAAATCTTAATCTGAGGATTTATTGCCCGGGCTGTAACCTCAAATCTTACCTGGTCGTTTCCCTTACCTGTGCATCCATGAGCAATAGCATCAGCTCCCTCCTTTTCTGCCACCCTTACAAGCTCTTTGGTAATAAGAGGTCTGGCTAAAGCTGTAGCCAGAGGATATTTTCCTTCATAGAGTGCACCTGCCCTCAGGGCAGGAAAAACATACTCAAAAACAAATTCCTCCTTTAAGTCTTTAACATAAGCTTTAGTTGCTCCGGTTTTTTCCGCTTTTTCCTTGATTTTTTCCAGTTTATCTCCCCCCTGACCCAAATCCGCAGTAAAGGTTATAACCTCAGCTTTATATTTTTCCCTCAACCAGTGAAGTATCACTGATGTATCCAGTCCGCCCGAGTAAGCAAGAACGATTTTTTTTATTTTTCCCATTTATATCACCCCTTCATTAGTTTCACAAGTAGTGCTTTTTGTATATGGAGCCGGTTTTCTGCCTGCTCTAACACTATACTGTTTTTCCCATCAATTACCTCATCCGTTATCTCCTCACCTCTATGAGCGGGTAGACAGTGCATCACCAGAGCGTCAGGTTTTGCCAGAGATAATAAAGATGAGTTCACCTGGTAAGGTCTAAAAATCTCTTTTTTTTCCTTTTTTTCTTTTTCCTGACCCATACTCACCCAAACATCGGTATAGATTACATCAGCTCCATCCACAGCTAATTTTGGGTCCTGAGTTATTTTTATTTTATCCTGCATTTCTTTGATTTCTTTCAAGATAAAGGGTTTGGGCTTATATTTTTCTGGAGTTGCAACTATCAGGTTGACCTTCAGTTTTGCTGCTCCCAGGATTAATGAATGACACACATTATTGCCATCTCCCACATAAGAAAATTTTATATTCTGGTTTAGTTTTTTTCTTCGGTAAAGGGTATAATAATCAGAAAGTGCCTGACAGGGGTGTAGAAGGTCGCTAAGAGCATTAATTACAGGAACATCAGAAAATGCGGCAAATTTTTCCACCTTTTCCTGCCCAAAGGTTCTAATCACTACCGCATCAACGTATTTTGAGATGACTCTTGCTGTATCCTCCAGGGATTCACTTTTTCCAAGATGTATATCCTGTGCCGATAGAAAAACAGGATGTGCTCCCAGATGATAAGCTGCCACCTCAAAGGAGACTCTTGTTCTGGTGGAGGGCTTGTCAAAAATTAAAGCAAGGGTTTTCCCTTGTAATGGCTGATAAGAAAAAACTTCTCCCTTTTTTTCTCTCCATATATTTCGCAGCTCATCCGCAAGTTCAAAGATTTCGTAGATTTCCTCCAGGCTAAGGTCCTGGATAGACAAAAAATCTTTTTTCATGAAGATGCTCCAAAAAGCTCTTTAAGTTTTTTTTCAATTAACTCGTTGGCAAGTTGGGGATTAGCCCTGCCTTTTGTTTTTTTCATGAGCTGTCCCACTAAAAATTTTATTGCCTGAGATTTGCCTTTTTGCCAGTCACCCACTGCCTTTTGGTTTTCCTCAATCACTTGCTTTGCTGCTTTTTCCAGACTTTTTTTATCGGTTATCTGTTGAAGCTGTTTTTCCTCCATTATCTGAGTTACTCCCTTACCGCTCTTAAACATAATCTCCATTACTTCTTTAGCTAAAGTTGTGCTGAGAGTTCCCTTTTCCACTTCTTTTAAAAGGTCTGCAACTTCTGCAGGGTGGATTTTAATTTTGACCTCCCCTTCCTGTTTTATAAGTCTCATAAAATCACCCATTATCCAGTTACTCACCATCTTTGGTTTTGGGAAAAGCCTAACGCATCTCTCAAAGTAATCGGCAATCTCCCTTGATTCAGTAAGAACACCCGCATCATATGAAGGTAACTTGTATTCATGTATGAAGCGGTCAAAACGGTGTTGAGGAAGCTCAGGTAGATTGGCTTTTATTCTCTCTGTCCAGTTATCATCTATATAAAGGGGAAGAAGGTCAGGCTCAGGAAAATATCTGTAATCGTGAGCTTCCTCCTTTCCTCTCATGCTGAAGGTTTTCTTTTTTTTAGCATCCCAAAATCTTGTTTCCTGGATTATTTTCTCCCCTTTTTTCAGGAGATTAGCTTGTCTTTGTATCTCCACCTTCAGACCTTCTCTTAACTCCTTAAATGAGTTCATATTTTTAATTTCTGTTTTAGTTCCCATCTCAGCTTTGCCCAGTGATATATTGGCATCGCAGCGAAGAGACCCCTCCTCCATATTGCAATCGCTTACTCCGAGATAACGCAAAATCCGACGAAGTATTGTGAGATACTCATAAGCCTCATCTGGAGAGTTTATTTCTGGACAGGACACTATCTCCATAAGTGGTATTCCTGCTCTGTTGCAGTCAACGAAACTCCATTCAGCATCCTCACCCTCTCCGTGAATAAGTTTGCCCGCATCCTCTTCCAGATGAACTCGCTCAATTCCTATTTTTTTGGTTTGTCCATTTATCTCAATGTCTATCCATCCTCCGGTGGCAATTGGTTCCTCATACTGGGATATCTGGAAATTCTTGGGAAGGTCAGGATAATAATAATTTTTTCTTGCAAAGCGGGAATTTTCATTTATTTTAGAATTTAAAGCAAGCGCACAGGCTATTGTATACTCCAGCGCCTTTTTGTTTATAACAGGGAGCACTCCGGGAAATCCCAGGCAAACAGGACAAACCTGAGTGTTGGGTGTCGCTCCAAATTTTGTTTTGCAGCCACAAAAAAACTTGCTTTGCGTGGAAAGCTCCACATGAACCTCAAGCCCTATATATACCTTATAGCTATCCATTTATCC
>JACUUP010000053.1 GCA_014859225.1 Candidatus Aerophobota bacterium | reverse complement strand
TTGCCAATGCACATTAAAATGTCAAATGCTCAAGACCTTACCCCGTTTCTTTGTCTAATTTATGCATATCTTCGGGTTCGAGCTGCCAGCCAAGTGCCCCTATGTCTTCTTGAAGATGTTCCAGGTTGGATGTCTTTGGTATAGTGATGATTTTATCTTTGGAAATTAACCAGTTTATAGCAATTTGTGCCTGAGTTTTGCCATACTTTCTCGCTAACTCGTCCAGAACTTTAATACCCGGCTTCGAGAGTCTACCTCTTGCAAGCGGCCTGTAGGCAACTACCATTGTGTCATTCTCCTGACAATAAGGAATTACTTCAGACTCCATATTATTGATATACTCATTACCCTCATTTCGTACCAATAAACTGTATTCTATCTGGTTAGCAACAATTTTGTTGCGGGTACACATTTGCGCTTCCTTTAACTGAACAACTGTAAAATTGCTCACGCCAATAAATCTGATTAACCCTTTTTCCTTGAGGAAATCAAATGCCTGCATCGTTTGCTCTATGGGAATAGCTGGATTCGGGATATGAACCAGGTACAAATCGATATAGTCAGTTTTTAATGCCTGCAAACTTCTTTGAGCGGCACTGATCACATCGTTGTATCTCAAATTTTCTGGTAGGACTTTCGTGGTGATAAATAGTTTCTCCCGGTCAAAGCTTTTTATTGCTTCTCCCACCAGCTCTTCTGCGTGTCCTCCACCGTACATCTCAGCCGTGTCAATATGGGTCATTCCAAGTTCAATCGCTGTCTTAATAGCGCGAATATTCTCTTTATCATAGGCAGTATTCCTGGACCTTATTCCTCCCCCCATGCTCCAGGTACCAAGCCCAAGCACAGCTATCTTCACATCGGGTGTCAAATTCTTAAATTCCATTTTGGTCTGGGGTAGTTTTGCATTATTCATACTGCACCTCCTATTGTTCTGTAAGTTATTTTTCAACAATGAACGTACAAGTGGTTAGCTATATTCTACGCAGCCGCTTACCAACAAGTTACATTTCAATCTTGCGTAAGATGTCCCAGTATGCACCCCGGCAACCTTTCCCTATGGCACAAGCTATGAGTGGTAGCTCTCTTGATACAGGCGTGCAGAAGCTGACCGCTATGATATTTGATTCTCTTTCTATGTCCCCACATGTTATCAAAAAATGTCTCATCGGCCACATAAACTCCAGATATTCTACATCGGTCTTCATGTTTATTTTACCTCATTTGAGAACAAGGTTACGCAAACACCAGCTGAGGCAATGTATATTGTGTCATAATAGCTATTGATGTCAATAATCATTTTTGTGTAAAAATCTCTCTTATGATGAGCTATTTTCAATTTTTCAGTCCGGCCGAGATGACTTGAATAAAAAACAAATTGTTATATAAATACATATACTCAAAAATAAATTTAAGAGAAATCTACACCGGAAAAATAAACAAAGGGTGGCTTAATTATGCTACCAGGAGAAAAACGATACAAAGTAATTCAAAAAATAGCCGGTTTAATCTCATTATTTGTTATAAGTAATTTTATTGGACTGGACATAATCCGGGCACAGCCTCCTCCCGCTATCTTTCATCAAGAGTTATCTTTATATTCTGCACAACAAAAACCCTCCCCTAATAAAAACACAATCCCTCAATTATCTTCCGAAAATAAAAAAAATATAGCCTTTCTCCTTCCCCAAACCGCTATTAAAAATAAGGACACTTTATTTAAAAAATGCGAACTGCATAAGAATTTGGTTAAGAATAGCTCTTTTTCTTTTTTCATCTGGCAAACTGTCCTGCTTTATAATTTTTCAGAATTTGATGCCCGACCACAGCTATGCGCTCAGGTTCCCCACTATAATTTTTGTTCACAAGGAAGAGCCCCTCCTGTTTTTTAAAAATCAGCCCTTTCTTTTCTTATGATTTAAATCACCAAAAACATAAATTCATAAAGACTAATTGTAGCTTTTCACAAAAAGGCACAGGATACAAAGAAAAAAATCCAATCTCTGACAGAGGATACTTAAGTAGGGGTTAAATAAATTAAGGAGGAGAAAACGATGAGAGCAAAAGTTTTTTTCAACAGGAGATATGGATATAAATATTCTACGAGAAAAGGTGAATCATACTATTTTGAGGTAGTTACCTTACCCCAGGTGGGAGAACGAAAATCTTACGGAGTTTATCCCATTGGAGGATTCCTGGTCAAATTTGCCCATATAGAGGAAAAGAAGTTTTTCTCTTACGAGGTGCGATTTACTTTTGATGCGGTAAAAGAACTATCTAAAGTGCACAAAAATCTTAAGGCCAAAGACCTTAAAGCTGAGAGCATCAAGGTAGCTGTTAAAGTTCTGGAACAGGGCTGCAGCGATGATATGCTTGTCACAGTAACTCATATTGATGAATATACTGCAGTATCATCCGAGTTACCTCTTCAAAAACATCGCCTTTACTATGAAAAGAAAAAAAGAGCACCTTTCTTGTAGTGAATTATTACATATTGAGAAAAAATATAGAGGCATTTAATGCCGATGCGATAGTTACCCAGACGATATATGGGATAAGAATTAGTCCCGCGGCTCGGGAAACTTTTGCGAAGCTGATTATAGTGAATAGTATTGTTACCCACAGGATGATAATAACAACCAGCCCGGCAAGAGGTGATTTAAATCCAAAGAAAGCTATCGACCAAAGTGCGTTGAGTATTAACTGGATGGCAAATATTAGAAGCGCTTCTTTTACCCCGGGAGTCCTTACTCCTTTTCTCCACACGAGAAATAATGATATCCCCATCAGACAATAAAGAGTTATCCAGACAGGAGAAAAAACCCAGTTGGGCGGAGTGAAAAACGGTTTTTTAAGTGTTACATACCAGGTTCTAATCGCAGGAACGGTAAAAATTGAGCCAATCACACCTGCAAGCTGGCAGAGAGCAATACTTGCTACTAACTTACCTACATCCTGTGCTTTTATCCTTGTCATCAACATCCTCCTTGGTATTTTTGATATACCGTCAAAATATTTAGTCTTCTTATAATTGGTAGCCTGTCATTGCTGTGAATACCGTAGGACAGGCGTCTCGCCTGTCATTGCTCAGGTAGTAGCCGCAAGCCTCAGAGCCTCCCGGTCATCTTTCTACCAGATAAATGCCCAAAAAAACAAGGGGAGCTCCTGTCACTATAGATAAAGTTATTTTTTCTGCAAGCAAAACTTTACCTAAAATTATTGCTACAACTGGAACCAGGAAAAGAAAAACAGAAGCTCTGGATGCTTCAAGCCTTTTTAAAGCATAGTTCCATAGAAGATAGGTGAGTCCCGAGGAGATAAAACCAAGGTAAATGACAAGTAGCCAGCAAGCAGGTGAGATTATAAGAAAAAGAGAAACATCGTAAGAGAAAAGATATGGTAAAAAAAGCAAAAGTGAGCCGAAAATGAAAGCAGAGGTGGTTAAAAGAAGAGGTGAGTATTCTCCTAAAATTTTTTTATTCATAATTACATACAGGCCCCAGCAAAGAGCAGAAAGAAGTACCAAAAGATTGCCACCAAATGAGCCTGAAAGGAAAAAACTCGTTATGTTCTTGCCACCAAAAATGATTAGTGCACAACCAGAGAATCCAAGTAATATTCCGAATAATTTCTTACTTCTTATCCTCTCCTGCAAAAAGATAGCACCCAGGAGCAAAACAAATATAGGATTTGTAGCCAATAAAACTGAGGCTACCCCGGAAAAAGTGTGCTGAATGCCTATATTCTGGAGTATGTTGAAAAGAGCAACCCCTGTTGCACCCAAAAAAATAAAGTAGCAAAATTTTTCCCTCAAGGCTTTCTTTAATCTGACAAAACCTTCGGCGAATCCAACCAATGAGAGCAAAGCAACCGTTGCTAACAGGCTTCTTAAAAAAGATAAACCAAGTGGGCTAATCTCATCTAATACAACCTTTATAGCAGCAAAACTGCTTCCCCACACCAGGACGGTGAGAATAAGTGCAAAAAAGGCTTTTTTATCTTGCATCTTCATTTCAGCTTTATTTTTCTTGAATAGGTGTTGAACGTTTTAGAATCAAGTTCTTTGGCTTTCTTTAGAGCATCAAGAGCATCTTCCTTTTTTCCTTTCTGTAGTAGTATAACTGCTTTTTCCAGGCCCGATAGAACATCATAAAGGCTATCTCTACCCTCTTTTACAGCCCGATTAAATACAGCGAGTGCTTCATCTTTTTTTCCCTCTCGTGCAAGACATACACCATATTTGTGTAACAGGGGAGTGCGAAGAGGTTCTGATGTTATTTGATTTAATTGTTGGAAATATCGCAGAGCTTCAGCATAATCACCAGCGTCATAAGCTATATTTGCCCGGTCTTTCACCAGGTATATTGATTCCTCTCTGCCAGCATCATGCTCCATTACTTGTTTTTTTCTTTCCGAAGGGACATCGCTCATTTTTACCTCCAATCACCCTGTATTGTAGATACTCTCTTTTGATATGTCAAATGTTTCTGTCTTCTTCAACTGGACAAAAAGTTCTCAATTGCTAAAATATTCCATCCATTGCATACTCACAAGAAAAAAATGGATGCTGAATGGAGCTTAAGTGAATGACAAAAACGAGAAAATAACACAGGGAGTAAAGAATCTTCTGGGTAATCCTAAAAAAGCTATAATAAAGCTTTCTGTGCCTATGATAATTGGAATGATTTTTCAGACCAGTTATAATCTCGTTGATGGTATCTGGGTCGCAGGACTGGGAGTAAATCAATTAGCCGCTGTTGGTCTGTTTTTTCCATTTCTAATTATGATAATGGCTCTGGGGGGAGGAATTGGTATAGGGGGAGGCTCGGCAATCTCAAGAAGAATTGGTGAAGGAAACAAAAAGGATGCGGATAACACGGCAATCCATACAATTTTAATTGGCATTTGCCTTGCCCTGGGAATGAGCCTGGCTTTTTTGCCTTTTCTTGAGAGTATATTTACTTTCCTCGGTGGAAATAAAGAGGTAAGCAGTATGGCTACGGATTATGCACGC
Organism: Candidatus Aerophobota bacterium; assembly: GCA_014859225.1. Lineage (GTDB taxonomy): Bacteria > Aerophobota > Aerophobia > Aerophobales > B3-G15 > Kmv34. The sequence continues at coordinate 4,240 of JACUUP010000053.1, read as the reverse complement.
ATTTTATTTGCAGGAGCTACCATCCTTATATTCTCTAATGTCGCCAATGCCATACTTAGAGGGGAAGGAGATACAAAAAGGGCAATGTACGCATTAATTACTGGCTCTGTTCTTAACATGATACTTGACCCCATCTATATATATACCTTTGGTATGGGGGTTGTGGGAGCAGCCTGGGCTACCCTTACCTCAATGACGGTGTCAGCGGCTCTTTTTATTTACTGGCTCTGGGTGAAACAAAATACATATCTTGACATAGCTTTCAGGAACTTTCGGGCAAACAAGCATATTTTGCAGGAGATACTCAAAGTTGGGGTGCCTGCTTCCATGGCACAACTTTCCATGTCTGTATCCATGCTTTTTTTAAATAAAGTGGCTATCATTGTGGGAGGCACGGATGGCGTTGCGGTTTTCACCAGTGGTTGGAGAGTGATTATGCTGGGTTCTATACCACTTTTGGGAATGGCTACTGCTGTAACCTCGGTGGTAGGAGCAGCTTTCGGAGCAAAAGATAAAGAGAAATTAAACACTGCCTACATATATGCTATCAAGATTGGCATTTTAATGGCACTTTCGGTGGCAATTTCTGTTATTCTATTCTCCTCTCAGGTAGCTTATATGTTCACCTATGCTGAGGGCACAGCCCGCATATCAGACGACCTTGTTAATTTTTTCAGATGGACAGCTGCTTTTTATCCCACTATTCCCCTGGGTATGTTAACTTCAGCAATGTTTCAGGGAGTTGGCAAAGGTTCAAGAGCTCTGGCAGTTACAATTCTTAGAACAATCATCCTTCAGGTTCCTGCAGCCTATTTGTTGGGAGCAATATTTGGACTTGGCTTAACTGGTGTCTGGGCAGGAATTGTCGCAGGAAATGCAGTAGCAGCTTCTGTTGCCTTTATGTGGGGAAGAACAACCATTAAGAATATATCTCATGATTTTACCTTCTGTAGTTCTTCGTATGATTTGAAATAAGGTATTACTTTATACGTGCTTTAGTGAATATTTTCCTTCCTTTTTTTGCCTTCAGCATCAGCCGCTTTAAGAGCAGAAAAAACCATCTGAGCTGTAACAGGGACTGGTTCGTTGTGAATGGTTTCATCCTCAGCACATGCTGCCTCTGCCACCTTCATTAGCTTTTGGTCTGAAACATTAGATAATCCTATATCTGCAAGTGTGGTGGGAAGACCTATAGCTTCGCAAAAAGAAAATACCTCATCTATGAGCTTCTTTGGTTTATCAGTAAAAAAGAGGGAAGCAAGTGTCCCAACTGCAACCTTTTCTCCGTGGTAGTAGCTGTGAGTTTCCTCCAAAATAGTTAAGCCATCGTGAATAGCATGAGCTGCAGCAAGTCCCCCACTTTCAAAACCAAGACCGCTAAGTAAAATATTTGCCTCCACGATGTGCTCAAGAGCAGCTGTTACAACATGAGCCTCGCAGGATACCTTAGCAGCTATTCCATACTCAAGCACGGTTTCATAGCAAACCTTTGCCAGGGTATAGGCTGTTATTGAAGTAAACCCCCCGGCCATATTTTTAGCGTATTTTATCTTGCAGGATTCTGCTTCAAACCAGGTGGCAAGCGCATCTCCCATACCTGAGACTAAAAATCTCACAGGAGCATTCGCTATTACCTTAGTGTCAACCAGAACAAGGTCAGGATTTTTAGGGAGTTTTAAATAGCGTTTAAACTTGCCCTCAAGCGTATATATTACGGAAAGTGCGCTGCAGGGAGCATCGGTTGATGCTATAGTTGGAACAACACATACTGGAACCTCAAGTTCGTAGGCAAGCGCCTTTGCTGTATCCAGAGTTTTTCCTCCTCCAATTCCCACGACAAGCTCGGAGCCAGATTCCTCAGCTATATCCTTTAATTTTTTTATCTCCTCATCGCAGCATTCACCACCAAACCTTTCTACTTTAATCTGTATCTTCTCTTTTACCTTCTGGTTTACATGGGGGAAAACATTTTCAAAAATAAACGGGTCACAAATTAAAAGTCCCTTTTTTCCAAATCTTGATATCTCCTCACCTAAAATGTTCAAGACACCACCGCCCTGAACATAACGTCCGGGAAAAATTGTCGTGTAAATTATTTTACCCCTCCCTTATTTAAGCTGGAGGTACTTTTTTAGTGATTGGATTTTCCCAGCAGCTCCATTTTTGCAGAAACATTTAGAATGAGGTTATAAAAAGGATTGCCACATCTCCAGGTTTTTAGCCATCGCCTGGTGATGGAGGAAAGAGCATAAACTTTGTTTATAACCGAGCTGTAACCTTCTTCCAGCTCATCCGGTGTCATTAGCTTGGGACGGAACATTACATGAGTCCCATCTGCATGGGACCAATTTCTATCCAGAATCCTTCCCTCAAGAAGAAGTTTTTGATAAAGTTTTGTCCCGGGAACAGGAGTGAGGATAAAAAATATTGGTCTGTCAATTGCACATTTTTCAATAAACTCTACTGTCTGAGGGAAAATAGATACATCGTCTTCATCAAATCCAAACATAAAGTATCCAATTATGCTGATTCCCTCATCGTGTATCTTTTTAACTATCTCTTCATATTTTTTAACTTTGTTAAAGCCTTTGTTCATTCCCTCAAGACTTTTCTGGGATACTGACTCAAATCCGAGCCCCATCCTTATACATCCACTTTTAGCGGCAAGTCTCAAAAGTTCAGTATCATTAGTTCTTGGTAGAGAAAAATTGCCAAACCACTTTTTTCGCAGAGGAAAAAGCTTCTTGAATAGATTTTTGGCATAATCTGGATTGCCTACAAGATTATCATCGGCAAAAGAAAGATGCTCGTTTTGTAAAGTTTCTATATCTTTTATCACATCATCAATTGGCCTTAAGCGATAACCTCTGCCAAAAAGAGTGGGCACATAACAAAACTCACAGCTAAAGGGACAACCTCTACTTGTCTCCACCATTTCAATGGTAGCAATTCCCTTGCATTTTACAACATTTCTTTTAGGAGAAGGGATATCTTCCATCCTGGCAGGAGTTTTTGATTGGTAGAATTTCTCCGGGGTTCCTTTTTGAAAATCAAAAAGTAGTTTTCTCCATACCAGCTCAGCCTCTCCAATAACCACGCTATCTGCATGCTGGATAGCTTCCTCAGGGAGAATAGAGGCATGAGGACCTCCCATTACCACAAACTTACCCCTTTTTCTGAACTCATCAGCAACTTTGTAGGCTCTTAATGCATCAACTGTTAGATAGGTAAGACCAATAAGGTCAGCATCAGTTTCATAATTTATTGACTGTGTTCTTTCATCAGTTATTTTAACTTCAATATCTGAAGGAGTTAAGGCGGCTAAAAGTGGTAAAGTCAAAGTCCTGAGGAACACCTGCCAGGGTTTTACCTTCTTGTGGGTAACTCTAATTAACTCAATTTTCATTCTCTTCACCTAAATCAAACATATTTGGAAGCGTTTTTGTCAAACTGTTCCCTGCACTTCTCGGAGCAAAAGTAGTAAAGCTTCCCTTCGTATTCAGAGGTGGTGGCGGTAGCAGAGCGTTTAATTTTCATTTTGCAAACAGGGTCCTTTGCCTTATCAAACATAAGCATCACCCCCTTTAATTTGAGGAATTTATTTACCTACTATAAGTTATACTAATATGTTTTAGTTTTATGTCAATATGTCGGTGTGCTATTTGACATGGGCTATTTTTAGACTAACATAGCTAACAACAAAGATAAATGCAGGGAAAAAGATTAATGGCACTAAGGATAAAAATAAAACAGCTTGACCCGGACCTTCCCCTGCCCGTCTTTGCTCACGAAGATGATGCAGGATGCGACCTTTTCAGCAGAACTGAGATTGTGCTTGGGCCAGGTGAAAGAAAACTTGTCCCAACAGGTATTACATTTGCCATTCCTGAAGGATACGCTGGATTTATTTTACCAAGGTCAGGGCTTGCTTTAAACTACGGAATAGGAGTTGTTAACTCACCCGGTCTTATTGATTCAGGTTATCGCGGAGAAGTGGCGGCAGTTTTAATAAATCATGACCCTCAAAAGGAATTTAGAATTAAAAAAGGGGATAAAATCTGCCAGCTTGTTATTCAGAAAATTGAAAAAATCCAGTGGGATGTAGTGGAAAATTTAAGCAAGACAAAAAGGGGCAAAAGGGGTTTCGGGAGTACAAAATAAGTCAAGAATCCATAGTTGTAACTTATGGATAGTTAGCGCCCGCCTGAGAAAAATAGAACTGATAGGATGTTTATCGTTA
>JACUUP010000240.1 GCA_014859225.1 Candidatus Aerophobota bacterium | reverse complement strand
AGCCCCTGACAGGATACTGGTCGGCTCCTCAGCAGCCCTGGGGGGTCCCAATGCCTACCTGGGCACCGAGTTTCACAAAGGGGCAAAACTCTACTTTGACCAGGTGAACAGGCAGGGCGGGGTGTATGGGAGGAGAATAGACACCCTTGTGTTAGATGACGGATATGAACCGGATAGGACGGTGAGTAATACCAGAAAGCTCATTGAAGAGGAAAAGGTTGATTTTCTTTTTGGATATATCGGGACACCAACAACGGTGAGTATACTGGAAATGATAGAGGAAAAAAAGATTCCACTGTTCGCTGCATTTACCGGAGCAGAGGAGCTGAGAAAACCCATTAAGCGTTACATGATTAATGTACGAGCCAGCTACGACCAGGAAATAGCTGGTCTTGTAGATCACCTGCTCAACTATTGCGGTGTTGAGAGAATAGCCTGTTTCTATCAGGATGATCCCGCCGGAGGCATACCCATATATGCCCACCTAAAAGATGTCCTCAAGACGTATGGTCTTGCATTGTGCGGGGAAGGCAATTATGAACGAAATACTGTTGCCATAGCAGAGGGGTTCAATCAGATAAGGAAATCCAACCCTGAGGCCGTCATGCTGGTGGGTGAATATGCTGCCTGTGGTGCTTTCATAGAAGCTGCAAAAGGGACCGAAATGGAAAATGCCTATTTTTGCTCTATTTCCTTTATAGCCAGCGACAAATTGGCTGCTCTTCTGGGAGACATCGCAGAGGGAGTTATCTTTGCGGGAGTCGTTCCGAATCTGGAAGATGAAAGAAATTCACTCACCAGAGAATTCCTAACCGAATATCAAAAAGAGTATGGGGACAGCACGCCAAACCTTGTTGCCTACGAAGGGTACATTTCTGCTGTAGTATTTGTTGAAGGACTGAGGCGAGCCGACAAGAACCTGTCTCGGGAAAGTTTCATCACCGGCATTGAAGGCATAAAGAATCTGGATATCGGAGTGGGAGAGAACATAAACTACGGAAGATTTGACCATCAGGGACTTGACAGGGTCTACTATTCCATAATAGAAAACGGGAAAGATGTTGCTCTCACGGACTGGATTCAGCAGGTAGTAAAGTAACCACAACATCCTGTACGCGCATCCTATAAGATTTCGCCGGGGAGGATGTCCAGCCTAAGCAGGGCGTCCTTCTCGGCTCTATTTTAAAGCCCCAGGTGTCACATGCTGAAAAAAACCAAACCAGGTAATCTTGACATCTTTGCACCTACTGTTATACTTTTTTATGGTCAAGAACAGGAGATATTAATGGGCAAAATAGATGATAGGATAGCTATAAATACCAAAGTATGTCATGGAAAACCCCATATTAAGGGAACGAGAATAATGGTTTCACAGATTTTAGATCTTCTCTCAGCAAGAGTCCCACCCCAAAAAATCATTTCAGAAGATTATTTTCCCGACCTCACCCTACAAGATATCTATACCTGCATAGATTTTGCTAACCGGGCAATAAAAAATGAAGAGATGTATCTTGCCCAGAGCTAACCGACAATAAATCTGTTCCCTTTTTATTTGAGATTCCAAATGGTTTTTTCCCATCCAG